>JAYTZB010001210.1:0-6711 GCA_043742085.1 Polyangiaceae bacterium | reverse complement strand
GGCGTGTGCTTCGGGACGTAGACGGGGTCGAGCATCGGCTGCGTGCGCGTGAGCGGCCTCGTGTCTGGCTCGGCGTCGTGCCTGGTACGCTCGATACGCTCGGTCGTGGGCGCGACGCTGACAGGAACCGCGGCCACCTCGGCGGCGACCGGGGCCGGTGCCGGCGGCGGCGCCGAGCGCTCGACGACCGGCGGCGCCGGCTCGGGGCTGATC
This sequence comes from Polyangiaceae bacterium, assembly GCA_043742085.1. Lineage (GTDB taxonomy): Bacteria > Myxococcota_A > Polyangia > Polyangiales > Polyangiaceae > Labilithrix. Next base: position 6,498 of record JAYTZB010001210.1, on the reverse strand, counting down.
GGCGGAAAGTCCGGCCGCGTGCTCATACGCTGGCGAGGAGGCGGAACGAGCGGAGGCGCCGACGCGCCGGGCGGCGGTGGCGGTCGCGACGTTCGCGACGGGCTCGCTGCCGCAGGTGCGGCGGAGATCGCCGGCGCGACGGCCGGCGGCGGCACGCTCCTCCTCTGATCACGTTGATCGAAGAACGGCGCGAGCTCCGGAATCCGGCCGATCGGCTTCTGCTTGAGCCCGCCGCGTGAGAGGAGATCGTTGCGGTCGACGAGGCTCGTCTGGATGGCGCGCTGGAGCTCGCGCAGCGACGTGAACACGAGCGTCCGCCCATCCCCCGTCTGGACGTTCCAGAAGTCCTCGCTGAAGTCGCCGTCGCTGCGGCGAATCTTGAATTTGTGCCCGCAGTTGGTGCACTTCACCGTCGTTCCGCGACCGCTCACCAGCGCGTCGTCGAACTCGTACTCGGTGCTGCAGCGCTCACATCGGACGTCCATTCGTGCGCGCTCGGGGGCAAGCCTCTGGGGCGAACCGTGAGAAATGAGGCTAACACGCGAGCTTTCCTCGTGGGACCTATCCCGTCGCCATCCTCTCGAGAGGTTGGACACCGCCCAGAAGTGAGGAAAACCGAGGGCTACCCCGCCTACCCCCCGACCTGGCGTCCACAACAGGCGTGAACGCCCGTCCACGCCCCGCCCGGCGATCTCCGTATTTCCCGGGAATTTGCTAGGCGAAGGCGCCGCTTGTGTGGGGCATGGCCGTTGCTACCCTCTCCCCGCGACTCCGGCGAACGAGGATCCAGGACCCATGATGATGAAGCACGTATTTTCCTTCGTTCTTCTCGGGCTCGGCGCGGCCGCGCTCGGTGGCTGCCCGATCTACTCGGACGACCAGCGGTCGAACCGGGTCTGCGTCGGCAGCGACTGCTACAGCTGCCCCGACCCCTACATCTCGGACAGCTGCTACGGATTCTCCTGCTACGGGGACAACGACTGCCCCAGCGGCTACGCGTGCGGCAGCAACCAGCGCTGTCACCTGACGGACGGCGTCGCGCCGGGTCCCGGTACCGGCACCCTCTGCACGAAGCCCTCGGACTGCGCGAGCGGCGAGAGCTGCGGCGCAGACAACAAGTGCCACGCAGGCGACTGCTCGAGCTCGGGCTGTCCGTCGAGCTTCGTCTGCAAGCTCGCGAGCGGCGTCCCCAGCTGCCAGGCGGTCGGCGGCGAAGGCGGCGTGCCCGCCTGCAAGAGCGACGGTGACTGCCAGAGCCCGGCCGGCTCCAAGTGCCTGAGCGGCGCCTGCTACGCGCCCTCCGACCAGTGCGCCGACGCCACGCAGTGCGCGCCCGGCTCGCAATGCGTGCAGGGTGCATGTACCCCCTCGTGCAGCGACTCCAAGCCCTGCCCGACCGGCTACGCGTGCGACGCCGCCAAGGGCGTCTGCACCGGCACCGTCGGCGCGTGCACCACCTCGGATCAGTGCGGAACCGGCAAGTCCTGCGTCCAGCAGCACTGCGTCGACAACTGCGGCGCGGGCTCCACGTGCCCGTCCGGCCTCATCTGCGTCGACGGCGGTTGCACGCCCGACCAGCAGCCGGTCTTCACGTGCGTCACCGACGGCGTCCAGGACAAGTGCCAGATGGGCAGCCTCTGCCTCCGTCACAGCTGCTACATCGGCTGCGACGCGGACGCCGGCGCGAACGCGTGCAAGAGCGCGGACAAGTTCAACGTCTGCAAGAGCGTGACGACGAGCTCGGGAGCCCACTCGGTGTGCGGCTCCACGACCAACCTCGGAACGGATTGTGATCCGACCGTGGGCAAGAACTGCGCATCCCCGCTGGTCTGCATCGACGGCTTCTGTCGATAACGACGGCGCTCAGGCCTTGCGACGGCCACTGACGACGCCGACGTTGACCGTCAGCTCGAAGGTGCCGTCGCTCCAGTACTTGTCGATCGCTTCGCGCACGTACGAAAACGGGCGATCGTCCGGCATGTTCAGGTTCACGCGGAACTCCGGGAGCAGCATGAGCCGCGTCATCGGATCCTCGAAGAGCTGGCGGCCGCTCTCGTAGCGCAGCGTGCGCGTCCGCAGATCGACCTCGACGAACTCGAAGCCGACCGCCTCGAGCTCGCTCTTGAAGAGGTCATCGGTGGGACGGAGCTGCATCGCCGCCTCGACGGCGTTCGTCAGCTCCGTCAGCTCGTTCTTCAGGGCGCACTCGCGGAGGAGATCCGCGATCTCCCCGAACGAGCCCCGTAGCGGCATCGCCACGAGCGCCTGACCGCGCGGCGCCACGATGCGGGCGAGCTCCTCGAGGAGCCGCCGCCGCTCGGCCGGCGCCGCGAGCGGATGCATCGAGAAGGCATGCGAGAACGCGCCGGCCGGGAACGGCGTCGTCTGACCGTCGATCACCCGGTAGTCGGCGACGAAGCCCGGAAGCGTCTTCGCCTTCGCGCGCGCGAGCTCGATGGCGTGCTCGGAGTTGTCGCAACCGTACACGTGCGCCGCGGGAAGCCTCTCGAGCAGCAGCTGATCGGGATACCCGGTGCGGCACTGCAGGTGGCACACGCGCGCGTCGCGACCCGGCGCGATCATCTCGACGAGGCGCTCCGCGAAGAGCGACATGTACCGCGGGACGACGTACGTCTCGAAGACCGCCGCGTCCTCCGGACCGAGGGAGCGCGCCGGCGACGCCGCGATGTCGCTCGGGACCTCGCGCGCCCATTTCATCGGCGCGCCTTGTTGGGCCCGCCCTGCCCCGGTCGTCCTGCGCCGCCGCCACCCTGCCCGGGCCTGCCACCGCCACCGCCACCGCCACCCTGGGCGGCCTGTGCGCTCTTCATGAGCTCTTCGAGGATCTCGCGCGCCTCGAACGCGAGGTCGCCGAGACCGACGCGCTCGCCTTCGCCCTCTTCTTCGTCGAGCTGGACCTGACGCGGATCCTTCTCGAGCGGCGCGAGCAGCGGGATCGCCGCGGGATCGCCGAGCTCGGCGAGCGCCTCGATGGCCGCAGCAACCGCCTCCGCATCGGCGTGCTTGAGGAAGCGCCCCAGCAGCTTCACGCAGCCCGGCTCGCCCACCTCGGCGAGCAGGAACGGCAGCTCGGTGAGCGCGGGGCTCCCCTTCGGCAGCCGCTCGACGGCGCGCTCGATGCCGAGCGCGACCTCCTTGAAGCGATCGAACGCGAGGCCCTCGAGCGCCTCGCCGGCCTGCACGCGCGCCTCGGGCGATTCGCTGCCGAGGATGTCGATGAGCAGATCGACCACCTCGTCACCGTCGAGATCGCCGAGGAGACCGGCGACGCGCGCCAGGCGCAGCGAGGACTCCTCGTCGTCCGCGGTGGCGAGCGCAGCCTTGGTGGCTTCGCGCAGCTCCTTCACGAGCTCGGCGCGCGGTCCGTCGGCGAGGCCGTTGTGGAGCTTGCGCGCCGTTCGCTCGGCGTCGAAGAGGGCAGCGAGATTCTCTTTGATCGAGGGCATGGGCGCCTTGAATACCAGAGTCGGCCGCGCGCTGGGAAATGGCGCGCTCATCCTGGTAGTCTTGAGCTCGTGAGCCGGTGGCTATGGGCAGGAGGCGCGGCGGTCGCGTTCATGGCGTTCGGCGCCGGACGTCCGCTCGCGCCCATGCGCGTAGCCATCGCCGGCACGCACGATCCCGACGCCGACGCCGCCGGCGCCGCCGCCGCGCTCGCGCGCACCGAGTGCCCGCCCGGCACCGCGCCCGATCACGACGCCTGCGTCCATCTCACCCGCGGCGCCGAGGACGGGCCCCTCCTGCCCTCGTCACCCAACATCCATCGCGAGAAATCCGGTCGTCTCAAGGAGTACGAACAGATCCCGCGCCTCCCCGATCGACCGAGCGACTACGACGCGTACCGCTATCCGATCCCGCCGGGCCTCCCCAACGGGCACTACGTCGTCAGCGGCTACGATCTCGATCGGCCCGATCCCGAGCAGCGCCGCGGCCGCACGCTCTCGCACGTCGGTCATGGCGGCGTCGACCTCCCGCAGGCCAAGGGAACGCCGGTGAAGAACCTGGTGCTCGAGCACCAGGAGGGCGACACCGAGGTGCTCTATACAGGGCCGCTCTTCGGCACCACCGTGGTCACGCGGCACTCACTGCGCGAAGGCGGACGCCTCCGTGATTACGTCGTGCTGTTCGGTCACCTCGACTCGATCGCCGCCGGTGTCGCGCCGGGCGCGACCTTGAAGGAGGGCGATCTCGTCGGTGCCGTGGGCGACACGTCATCGCCGCAGCTCGTGCATCTCCACTACGAGGTGCGCCGCGTGCGCGAGGGGGTCGATCTGGGGAAGGTGCCCGCGGGCGCACAGTTCCTCGCCGACAGCGTCAGCGTGGTGTGCGATCCGCGGAACGTGCTGCCGCTGAAGTGATCCCACGGGATCAGGGAAAGAAGAGGAACTTCGCGCCCAGCGTGAGCCACTCGTGCATCGCCTTGTCGACGATCTCGGCGCTCTGGCCGTTCGGTTCGCTGGACAGGTTCGTGTACTTGCCGAACGAGAAATCGACGAACGGTCCGATGCCGAAGATCTTGGTCACGCGGAAGTCGACGCCGGCGAGGATGTGCCCATATTCCGGGCCGACCAGCGTGGTGCTGTACGTCGTACCGGACACCGAGCCCGTGATGCGACTGACCTCGTAACCGATGCCGTAGCCGATCCACGGATCGACCTTGCCGTCGGGAATGATGTGGTACTGCGCCTGCACGCCGATGCGATAGGTGAACCCGAGGCAGCCCGTGGCGCGCACGGTGTCACAGTCCTTCGAGCCCTGGGACCCGACCGCGCCGACGTTGCCGCCCAGGTACGCGCCGAGGAAGAGCTGCGGGATGATCTTGCCGCCGATGTCGACGATGGCGGCGAACTGCCCGCCGAGCGTGTCCGACAGAGGCGTGCTCTTCGCGACGTCGCCGAGCGGAATCGCGACGCCGGCGCGCGCGGCGATCTGGAATCCCGTGTGGGCCGGGGGAGCGTCGTGGCGCTTCTCCTCGGGCGCCTCGGTCAGCTCTCCGGCCGCGGCGGGCGGCGCGGTCGCCTCCGCGGGAGGCGCGGCGGGCGGATTCGCAGGCGGCTGACTCGGCGTGCCGGTCGCTCCGCCCTCGGGCGGCGGCTGGCTCGGCGTCATGCTCCCCTGCGCAGCGGCCGGGACGGTCACGAGCGTCACGAGGAGCGAGGCGAAGGCGGGCGCAACGAGCGCGTGAAGGAAGGAACGCGTCATGGCGGCCCTTTACAACGGTTCCGCGCAGGCCGATCGGCGACTCGCGCGGGAACGCGGCGTAATCCAGCGGACCCGCAAAAACCGGGTTTCCCGGATGCGCAGCTTGCGTCCAAGGCCATGCCGGGGGACGATTGTCGGGCACGTGTCCCTCCCTTCCGCGGCTCGTCAATCGGACGATACGGTTCCCGCAGAACCGAGGACGATGGTGTGCCCGCGGTGCCGCAAGCAGTGGCCCGAGGCGCAGGCGCCCACAGTCTGCCCGACCGACGGAATGGGCCTCGTGAGGCCTCGGGATCTCGTCGACATCGGCGACGATCCCATGGTGGGCCGCACCCTCGAGGGCCGCTACACCATCCTCGCCAAGCTCGGCGCGGGCTCGATGGGCACCGTCTATCGCGCGAAGCAGCACGCGATGGGTCGCGAGGTGGCGATCAAGATCCTTCGCGGCGATCGCGCCATCGACGACTCGGCGAAGGGCCGGTTCATGCGCGAGGCGCGCGCGAACAGCCTGCTCGCCTCGCCCAACACCGTCACCGTGTTCGACTTCGGCCAGAGCGAGAACGGCGAGTTCTACCTCGCGATGGAGCTCCTCGAGGGCGAGAGCCTCGGCCAGCGCCTCACGCGCGTCGGCCGGCTCCCCGCGCCCGTCGTCGTCGATGCGTGCCGTCAGGCGCTGCGCTCGCTCGGCGAGGCGCACGCGAAGGGGATCATCCATCGCGATCTCAAGCCCGACAACCTGTTCTTCGCACGCGTGCTCACGAGCGCGACGGCGTCGACCACCGGCGGCGGAATCGACGACCCGCACACGGAGACCCACGACGAGATCGTGAAGGTCCTCGACTTCGGCATCGCCAAGATGATCGACGCGAGCGATCCCAACCCGATGAGCGTGGTCGAGACGCAGGCGGGCACCGTCTTCGGAACGCCGCGCTACATGTCCCCCGAGCAGGCGCAGGGCAAGCCGCTCGACGCGCGCAGCGATCTCTACTCGCTCGGCGTGATCCTCTACCAGATGCTCACGGGGCGGCCGCCCTTCACCGACAACGATGCGGTCGTCGTGATGGCGCGCCACATCAAGTCGACGCCGAAGCGCCCCAACGAGGCCGTGCCCGAGGCGATGATCCCGGCCGAGCTCGAGGACGTGATCATGCGCACGCTCGCCAAGGAGCCGAAGGATCGGCCGGCGAGCGCCGAGATCCTGGCGGGCGAGCTGCTGGCGGCGCTCGAGGCGCAGGGCGCGCAGACGAGCGGCGTCCGCGCATCGATCACGAACGC
>JAYTZB010001209.1:0-12404 GCA_043742085.1 Polyangiaceae bacterium | reverse complement strand
GTGACGAGCGAGGAGCTCACTGCTTGGCGCATGATCCCTCGGCTGGCTCGGTCGGCGTTCCCCAGCCGTCGAACGCGACGGTGAGCATCGCCCCCAGATTCAAGATGTGACCGCCCGCCGTGTAGTCGCCGACGAAGTCGGCGGCGTTCGCCTTCACGGTGGTCGACCTCGGCAGCTCGCTGAGCGCGCCATGGATGTCGAGGGACACGGTCGCGGGAAGCTCCTTCGCCAGATCGCGCGCGGTGACGCCGATCCCGAGCGAGAAGGTGTGGCGATCGCGATCGACGTAGTTGGTGAGCCCGGTCTGCGGGCCGATCGGGGTCTTCGAGTACTCGTATCCGCCGCGCACGAAGCCCTGGAAACGCGCGGTCTTCAGCACGCGCCACTCGCCGCCGAAGTGCGGGATGAGCCGATCGTGCATGCGCAGCGGCTCGATGCGCGTCGGCGCGGGCGTCTGCGGCGGGGTGATGCTCGGCGGCCAGCCGCCGGCGGGCGGCGGGATGTCGAGCACCACGTTGAGCTGCGCGACGGGAGGCACGTAGGCGGCCCAGTTCATCCACGTCGCGTCGAAGGAGGCGCGCACGTCGTCGGTGAGGAGCCACGAGCCGCCCAGCACCGCTTGTTGAGGCAGAAAGTTGTTCACGCTGTGCGTCTCGAGCTCGTAGAGCGCGGTGGTGAGGCCCGAGATGTCGCCCGAGAGATGCGCGCGGAGATCGAGACCGAGCTGGAACTCGCCGCGGTAGACGAGCGCCATGGCGAGGCGGTCGGAGAGCGCCACGCGGACGCCGGCCTGCGGATACCGGATGGCGGTGAGATCGGCGTCGACCTCGTGCCGGAGCTTCGAGTCGTCGGGCGCCAGCACGTTCGCGCTTCCCGAGATGTCGAGGGTGCCCTTGGTCGACGACATGAACGAGAGACCGCCGCCGATCTGGAGCCACGGGAACACCTCGATGGCGAGGTTGGCAGCGAGATAGAGGCGCTGGTTGCGGTTGTCGTAGAGCTCCCAACGCGGCTGCTCCTGGCGGAGGGCGCGCACGCGCGAGATGCGATCGTCGGGGAGGTGCACGCCGAGGCCGAACGCGAACGGGACGCCGAAGAGCGTGCCGGGAACGAGGAGGCCACCGTTGATCCCCTTCACGGGATCGACGCCGTTGTCCTGGCCGTTCATCGCGAGCGTGTGATCGGCGCGGAAGTAGCCGACCGAGATCTCGAGGCCTCGCGATCGCGCCAGATTTGCGGGGTTGTAGTAGTTGGCGGAGACGCCGTGCGCATCGGCGGCAGCGGCGTTGCCCATGGCGGTCTCGCGCGACCCGAAGCCATAGGTGTCCGGCGGGTTCGCGTGCGCGAGGCGCGGCGCGAGCGCGCCGAGCGCGACGAAGGCGACGGCGAAGGCGGCCGTCAGCGTGACGACGAAGGCGGCGGAGGAGCGGCGCATCAGAACGTGAGCCCCGCGTTCATCCCGAAGACGGTGATGTGTCCGGACGCCTCGCCGCTGCTGAGCGTCGTGCCCGCGGCGTCGGTCGAGGTCACGGTGCGTGGCAAGAGCAGGTGGTACTGCGCGAAGAGATCGAGCTGGATGGGCGGCAGGGGCTTCGTCATCGTGAGGCCGGTGCCGACGGTGAGCGCGATGCGGTCGCTGTCGTAGTAGCGCGTGGGAACGGAGACGACCTTCTGCGTGCCGCGATCGTAGGCCTGCGAGCCGGTGACCTCGCTCGGGAGCGGCGTGGTCTCGAAGAAGCCTCCTCCGCGCGCGTGCAGCACCGCTCCGCGCGCGACCCGGAAGCCCTGGTCGGCGCCGGCGCGGACGACGAAGGTGTCGTGCCAGTCGATCTTCGGCGGCGTGATCCCGCAGGCGCCGGCGCCGCCTTCGTTGCAGACCACGGTCGGCTCGAGGACACCGGGGAACGCGCTCCAGTGCTTGTAGACGACCTGCACGGCGAGCGTGTTGAGGTCCTCTTGACGCGCGACCTCGAGGGCCGCCTGCGCGGGATCGTACTGAGCGAGCCCGGAGATGTTGAAGAGCGGGATCTGGAGCGAGCTGAGCTTCGAGCCGTCGATGACGACGGAGAAGCGCGCGGCGAGGCTCCCGCGGTAGGTGAGACCGATGCGCCACGTCTCGGGGCGCTTCAGCGGGAGGTCGTAGGTGGCACCGAGCGTGGGCGCATAGGTGGCGACGAGCTGATCCTCGACGCGTGTGCCGACGCGACCGGTCGCATCGGTCGCGGCGACCACCGTTCCCTTGATCTCGGCGAGCGCAGCAAATCCGACGCCGACGCGGATGCCGTAGCCGATGTCGGCGCCCACGCCGGCGCGGATGGTCACCGACTGCGCGCGGTTGTCGAGGATCGGGAACTGCGTCTTCTCGGGGTAGAGCACGCGCCCGCGCACGACGACGTCGGTCGGCTCGTAGAACGCGAGCGCGATGCCGATGCGGTGCGCGAGCGCGCCGCCGAGCGGCAACGGCAGCTCGGCGCCGATGGTGGTACCTGCGATCGGGGTCGATCCGGTGCGTCCGGGTAGTCCATCGCCTCGCGCGTCGAGGCGGAGGAGCCCGCCCGTGTACCCGAGCGTGAGCTTGGGTCGCCCGACATCGGAGGCGAGCGCGGGGTTGTGCCACGCCGACTCGTAGCCCCCGGCGAACGCGGTCCCGGTGGAGCCCATCGCGCTGGAGCGAGCGCCGTAGCCGAAGAGATCCTCCGGCGACGCGGACGCCGTCGATGGGCTGAGGGTGAAGACGAGCGCGGACGCCACGGCGAGCGCGGAGGCGAGCCTGGATGCGTCGGTCAGCGTTCCCTCCGCGAGCATCAGTCGCGGGAGTAGCATGAATCGTCCTAATTTTGCGGAGGAAGGGTGGCAGGTCCCGGGCGCGCCGCGAGCTGGCCGCACGCCGCGCCCACGTCCCCTCCCCCGCTGTAACGCTTGTGCGTGAACACGCCACGCGCGCGCAGCGCTTCGCGGAACGCGTCCTCCGCGCCGTCGCTCACGCGCACGAACGGATCGCTCTGCCCTTGTGGCCCGTCGTCGATGGCGTTGTACGGGATCACGGTGAGCCGCGGGTTCGTCCCCGTCCGCGCACGGAACGCCAGCACCCGATCGGCGAGCGCGTTCGCGTCGTCCACCGTGTCGTTCACGCCGGCGAGCAGTGTCAGCGCCCACATCGGCGCGAGGCCCGTGAGCGCCACGTGCTCCGCCGCCGCCTCGAGCACGTCGTCGAGATCGTGCGCGCGATCGATCGGCATCAGCGAGCGGCGAACATCGCGGCGCGCCGATGCGATGGAGAGACCGAGCCTCACCTTCGGCGCCTCCGCGGCCAGCCTGCGGATCCCCGCCGGAAGCCCCGACGTGCACACCGTGATGTTGCGCGCGTCGATGGCCTGCGCGCTCGGATCGCTCATCACGCGGATCGCCGCGAGCACGCGATCGAGGTTCGCCATCGGCTCGCCCATGCCCTGGAACACCACGCCGTGGATGCGCGCGCCTTGCAAGCCGCGCCGCACGACGCGGACCTGCTCGACGATCTCCCAGGTCTCGAGGTTGCGCGTCAGCCCCATGCGCCCCGTTGCGCAGAACGTGCAGCCGAGCGCGCAGCCCACCTGCGAGCTCACGCACACCACGAAGCGACCTTCCACCTCGAGCGGAATGCGCACCGTCTCGATGACGTGATCGTCCGCGGTGCGCAGCGCGTACTTCACGAACGGGTCGACCTGGCTACGGCGCTCGTCGACCAAGTCGAGGCGCGGCACATGGCCGGTCGCCGCCACGGCGTCGCGTGCCGTGCGCCGGATCCCCGAGCTCGGCGTCGCCGGATCCTCGTCGCGATGGACCTGCGCCACGATGCGCCGCGCGTCCTGGAGCGAGCACCGGTCGCCGCAGGCATCGCTGAGCTCCTGCGGGGTGACGCCCTGCAGGGCCATCATGGGCGGGAAATCACGGGCCATGAACCACGGCGCAGCTCGTAGCAGAGCCAGGCGGCGCTGTCAGGTCAGGGACCCCTTGTGGTACCCTCCGCGTCGGTGTTCGGCTTCAGCCTCTCGGAGCTCATCGTGGTGATCGTGGTGGCGCTCGTCGTCATCGGTCCCAAGGATCTGCCCAAGATGCTGCGAAAGCTCGGGCAGTACTCGGGAAAGCTCCGGCGCATGGCCTCCGATCTGCGCTCGCAGAGCGGCATCGACGAAGCGCTGCGCACCGAGGGCCTTGCCGACGACATCGCCGAGATCCGCAAGCTCGCGCGCGGCGAGCTCGACGCCGTCCAGCGCTCGGTCGACATCACGGGAACCAACGCGAGGCCTGCCGACACGACGTCCGCGTCGTCCGGCTACCGCGACGACTTCTTCGTCGTCCGCGATCGCGAGTACCCGCGTGACGGTGCCGATGCCTACGGCGCGCTGCCCGACAACGCGATCATCTACGCCGAGGGGTTGCCCAGGTCGAAGCTCGCACGCGATCCGCTGTACGTGCTCGGCGATGCGAACGGCGTGCTGCCGCCCGAGCCCGAGCCGGCCCCCGAGCCGGCCCCCGAGCCTGACCTGAAGGCGGACGAGCCCGCGCGGCTCGATCCGTCCGAGGCCGAGACACAGGATCCGCCCGCCGTCGCGGAGCGCGCATCCTGATGGCGACGCAACCTCTTCAGGAAGAGCCAGACCTCACCCACGTCGATCCGGAGGACGACGTGAAGATGACGATCTGGGAGCACCTCGGCGAGCTCCGCAAGCGCATCGTCCGCGCCGGCGTGACGCTCCTCGCAGGCGCCATCCTCTGCTGGACCTTCAAGGAGCGGCTCCTCGCGTGGATTGCGATGCCCTTCGAGTCGGCGTGGAAGATCCGCTACCCGAACGTGCCCGTCGAGCTGCAGACGCTCGCGCCCATCGACGCGTTCGTCAATTACATGCAGCTTGCACTCACCGGCGGTGTGGTCCTGGCCGCGCCGGTGATCTTCTACCAGCTCTGGGCGTTCATCAGCCCCGGGCTCTACTCGAAGGAGAAGAAGTACATCATCCCGTTCGTCCTCTTCTCGACGTCGCTCTTCGGGCTCGGGATCGCCTTCTGCTACTACGCGTTCTTCCCGTCGTTCTGGAGCTTCTCGCTCTCGCTCCACGGACAGGTCGGCGATCCGGGTGGCCTCGTCCTCATGAGCCGCAACACGATGGAGGGCTACCTCGACTTCGCGACGCGGATGCTCCTCGCGTTCGGCTTCATCTTCGAGCTGCCGCTCTTCATCTCGTTCCTCGCGCTCGCTGGCATCGTCACGCCGATGCAGCTCGTGCGCTTCAGCCGCTGGGCGATCATCGCGGCCTTCGTGATCGGCGCGTTCATCACGCCCGGTCCGGAGATGTCGTCGCAGTTCATCGTCGCGTCCGCGCTCATCGCGCTCTACTTCCTGAGCGTTGGTCTCTCGTTCCTCGTCGCAAAGCGCCGCGACGCCCCGACGCCGTCCGACTGATCGGCGCCGAGCCGAGGAATTCTCTGCGACTAGGGCGGCGGCGCCTTGGGCGGCGGCGGCACGTGGTGATCGAAGACCTCGATCGCGAACACGAGTCGAAAGTCCGCGGCGCCGAGCTGCTGCTCGAGGCCCGCGCCGACGCCGGCCTTGAAGCGCAGCTGCGCGTCGTCGTCGGCCGTGCCCTCCACGCGGCCGACGAACAGCCCCTCGATCGCGGTCGTGGCGCCGCCGAACATCGAGCGAAACGGCGTCGCCCCGTAGATCTCGGGGCCCACGACGAGCGCGGCGCGCGCATCGTCTCCGAGCAGTGTCTTCCACCCTGCCGCGGCGCCGAAGAGCAACTCGCTGCCGCGCGGGCTACCCGGCGTCTCGCGCTCGTCGAGCGGCCGCACGTGTACGCCGAGATGTCCCGCGTACGTGAGAGCGCCGTGCGGCCCGAGGTCGCCGGCGAACAGCACGCGAGCCATCGCGCGGTACGTACCGTCGCTGACGTACTCCGATCGCTCGGCGCTCGGGACGATGAGCTGCAGGCCGGCGCCAAGCCTGAACGCGCCGGTCTCCTTGCCGACCAGTCGCGCGTCGATCCCGAATCGCGAATCGGCGAGCGTGTCGGGATTCTGGGCCACGTCCAGCGTCGGCGATGTGAACGCGTGGCCGGCGGCGCTGGCGGCGCTGCCGGCGTTGCCGTTGCTGAGGAGCGGCGCGCTCAAATCGAGGTAGAAACGAAGCCACGAATAGGTGACGGCGAACCCGAAATCGGCGAACGCCTGGTTCTTCACGACGTCGATCCGCTGCGCGCCCGCGGACGCGCCACCTACGTGCAACGGCGCGTGCGCGTAGTCGAACGTCAGCGACGCGGCAGCGCCGAGCCCGCCGCGCATGTCGAGCGAGTCCATCGCCAGCCATCCGCCGCCCGGCGCCGACGGGTAGAATCGATTGACCGCAAAGCCTTGCGCTGGCGGGAGCGCAGCGGCGGACGCAGACGGATCGGCCTGCGCGTCGGTCGCGATCGTGACCGACGCGAGGACCACGCCCGCGAGCGCCGCGAGCGCGACGGCAGCGCCGACCACGCGGGACGGGACTGCGCGGCGACTAGAACTCCGCATGAGCCCTCGCGCCGAAGATGTTGACGGGGCCGCGGTCGGCATTGAAGCCGGGGCTCGTGATGTGCTGGTAGTCGCCGGAGAGCCAGAGCGCTTTCGCGAGATTGACGCTGTAGAAGACCTCGAACACCGTCTCCGGTGCTTGCCGCAGCGCACCGTCGCCGACGAACCCGTCGACGCCGCCCATCGCGAGATAGTCGGCGTGTGCCGCCGAAATCCACGCCAGCCCGTAGCCGACGCCGGCGACGTCGAAGGGGCGATGCCACGCCGAGCCCTTTGCGCTGGCGCCGAAGCTGAGCGAGCGGTCAGCGGGGTTGAACGCGTCTACCTCGCTGCGACCGTCGGAGTACATCGCCCGCAGGAATACGCCCATGTCCTCGTTGACGACGTGCTGCTCGAGATTGACCCCCACGCCGACCTTCACGTTGGGCCGGCGCACCCAGCACAGATCCGGTGCGGTCGCGTTCGTGGAAGAGTAGTTGTACGTCGTGCAGCCCGCGGCGTTCTTCGTCGCGTCGTTCTTGAACGCGGCGATGGCCTCGTCAAAGCGGCCCGTGACGACGCGGTTCCGGTACGCGAGGAAGCGCACCGCGCCGCTGAGCCCGGCTAGCTTGTGGTCGTGCTCGAGCTCGAATTCGTCCCCGTAGTGCTTGTCGAGTCGGAAATCGACGGGGAGCGAGTTGGGGTTTTCCGGCGGCGTGACGCGCGCGGCACGGAGCGCCCAATCGTCCCAGTACAGCTCGAAGCTCGCGCCCCAGGAGTATCCGCGCGCATCGGACGGGAAGTCCCACGATGAGTGCGTCATGAACGCCATGTTGAAGAACGTCTGGCGCGGGTCCCAAGTAACCGAGTTGCGATCGAACACGTCGAGCACCGTGAAGTTTCCCGCCGTGATCACGAGACGGCGGCTGTCGACGACCGAAGCTAGCTGCATGGGATCCGACGTCTTGACCACGCGCGTACCGCCGAAGCCGATGTTCTGGCGAAGGAAGGTCCGCGAGCGGTAGAGCTGCGGCGTCTCTCCGCCGGTCTTCTGGAGCTCGAAGTTTTGGATCGATCCGCCGAGGCCGTGGAGGCCGGACAGCGCTCGCTCGGCGATGACCTCGGGAACGACGTAGGCCTCGCCGCCCGGCCAGAGCCGCAAGCCGACGAAGAGCGTGGCGCTCGCCGTGAAGCCGCGCTCGGCTTCCGTAACGAGCGAGCCGATGCTGCCGTTCTTGTTCGTGTAGGGAGCCTGGAAGGGCAGCTTCCAGCTCGAGATGTACGTGAACTGGCCGTACGCGTTCCACGTCTCGTCGTTGATGTCGTGCAGCCCGTGATGGGCGAGCACGTTCATGATGTCGAACGCTTCATCCTGATGCGATGCCGGCGGCGCGGCCTGTGCGCTCGCCGGCGACGACGCGACGAGCAGACGGGCGCCAAGCAGCGCGCCGAGAATCGGCGCGAGGCGGGCGGGGCGGCCGTGGCGTAGGAAGCGCACGTCGAAATCAGACCGGAGGAGCGAGGGGCGAAGGGGTCTCCCCGCGCGGTTAGCTGGAACCTTCGCCGAGCGGAACCGGAACACGCCGCGCATCCATCCAGAGCGCGTCGATGTCGTAGGCGGAGCGCGCGTCGTCCTGGAAGACGTGGACGACCACGTCGCCGAAGTCCATGAGGACCCAGTTCGCGTGCGGGAGGCCCTCGACGGCGAGCGCACGCTTGTTGCGCTTGCGCAGCGCCTCCTCGATGGAGCTCGCGAGCGCGGTGACGTGGCGATCGCTGCGGCCGGACATGAGGACGAGGAAGTCCGCGTAGTCCACGCGACCGGCGACATCGATCACCTCGAGTCCGGACGCCTTCTTCTCGATGCCGGCGATCGCGATCAAGATGGCGATCTCGCGTGACTCGTCGCTCGCGGTGCTGGTGGCACCCGGAACGCGCGTCGCGCTGGTCTTCTTGAGGCGTGAGCCGTCGTCGTCGGGGCGCTCGGCTGCGGCTGCGGCTGATCCGCCTGCCGCGCGACGCGACGGCGCTCCGCTGCCCGATGCGCGCGCGCGCGTCTCGGCAGAGGTCCGCGGGGCACGCTCCGTTGCCGGACGCGCCGAGCGCGCGGGACGCGCGGGACGCTCTGCGCCTTCCTTGGCGCTGCCGACTTTACCTCGGGTGCCCGGGGCTCCGTGAGAGGTGCGAAGCATCGGCCGCTCGGGGGCCTTCGGGGGGGGTCGTTTGTTCGCGGCCAAGTGATCTCCTTCGCGCGATCGTCGCCGCGAGCATCCTCCGCGTCAATCGCGATTCCGGGAGATTTCCGCCTATTTTCCGCGGCGCGCCGAGGGCAGACCGCGTTTCGACGGCGAATGACGTCCCGCGCCCGATCAACGACGGATCTGCCCTTCGCCCTCGATGATCCATTTCATCGTGGTGAGCGACTCGAGGCCCATCGGGCCGCGCCAGTGGAGACGGCTCGTGGCGATGCCGATCTCGGCGCCGAGCCCGAGCTCGCCGCCGTCGTGGAAGCGCGTCGAAGCATTGACGACGACGCACGCCGCGTCCACCTCGCGCCGCCAGCGCTCGGCATGTCCGGCATCGGGGGTGAGGATGGCCTCGGTGTGCCCCGAGCCGTACTCGGCGACGTGCGCCATCGCGCCCTCCAGGCCGTCGACCACGCGCACGGCGAGGATGGTGTCGAGGAACTCGCGCCCGTAGTCCTCGGGCGCGACGGCGATCGCCTCCGGCACGAGGGCGCGCGTGCGCTCGTCACCGCGCAGCTCGCAGCCCGCCGCGAGGAGCGCCGCCGCGACGGGCGGAAGAAGTCGCTCGGCGTCGTGCGCGTCGACGAGCAGGCACTCGAGCGCGTTGCACACGCCAGGCCTCTGCATCTTGGCGTTCACCGCGATGCGCGCCGCCTCGGACGCGTCCGTGCCGGCGTCGAGATAGAGGTGACACACACCCTTGTAGTGCTGCACCACGGGAACGCGGGCGTTCTCGGTGACGAACCGGATGAGCGCCTCGCCTCCGCGCGGGATGGCGAGGTCGACGTACTCGCTCTGCTGCACCAGCGCGCGGACCGCGTCGCGATCGGTGAACGGCAAGACCTGCACGACCGCCCGCGGCAGCCCGGCCTCCTCGAGGCCGCGCGCGACGATCTCCGCGAGCGCTGCATTCGAGCGCGCCGCCTCGGAGCCGCCGCGAAGTACCACCGCGTTTCCGGCCTTCAGCGTGAGCGCGCTGGCCTCGACGGTGACGCCGGGGCGCGCCTCGTAGATCATCGCGACCACGCCGAGCGGGACGCGCACGCGGGTCACCTTGAGCCCGTTGGGGCGGATGCTGCGCGAGATCACGTCGCCGACGGGATCCGGGAGCAGCGCGATCGATCGAACGCTCGAAACGAGCGCGGCGATGCGGCGCTCGTCGAGCATGAGCCGATCGAGCATGGCTCCGGTCGTGCCCTTGGCCCGAGCGGCCTCGAGATCGGCCTCGTTGGCGGCGATGACGGCGCGCTCCCCCGTCTCGAGGTGCCTGGCGACGGCCTCGAGCGCGGCGTCCTTCACGTCGCGGCCCTTGGGACCGACCTTGCGCGACGCCTTGCGCGCATCGATGCAGATTGCACGTACTTTGGCGTCGAGATCGTCCGTGGCCATGGCCCGGACACTATAGCGGCTCAGAAACCGATCGCGAGATGCGCGCCGACGAGCGCATAAGCCCGCAGGTCCTTCACGTCGCTGTCGACCGGTCCGATGAGGCCGCCCGTGACGCTGGCCCCGATGCGAACGTCGGCGTCCTCGAGCCCGAGCGAGTACTCGAGGCCGAGGCGTCCCGTGCCGACGCCAGCGATGCCGCTCGAGCCCTCGCGGCTCACGTGGAGCAGGCCGACGCCCATGCCGACCACGGGATGAAGCGGGCCACGCTTGTGGAGATCGAGCGTGACCTCGCCGGTGTAGACGCCGACCGAGTCGCCCGTTGGCGTGGTGGAGCCGTCGCCGTTGTTGCCTTCGCCGCGCAGCCACGAGGCCGAGATGCGCCCTCCCACCGATCCGCTGCCGAAGTCGGCCGCGAGGCCGACGCCGACGCCGAGGCCCTTGCCGGTGGTGATGCCCTGCGGTCCGAGCTGGAGTCGGAACGGCGAGCGATGAAGCTCACGCGGATCGCCTCCGAAGCGGGGCTCCTCGAGGACGAGCGGAGCGGAGCGCTGCGGCGGCGGACTCTCTTCGGGCGGCTCCGAGAAGCGCTGCTGCCCCACGGTGACGATGGCGTCGTCGGCGCGTGCCACGTTGGCCCTGCCGAACAGACACGCCGAGACCAGCACCACCCCGAGACCCAGCTTGATGAAGTTCCTTGTCATCGCGAGAACGTCAACGAGCCTTCCGGCCTCGGCTTACACCGATCGATCGGCGTCCGCCCATCCCCCACCACCGGACCACGAAAATCGGCTATTCTTTCGAGTCGATGACGCGTCGCTTGCGCATCCTTCTGGGACTCCTGGCGCTCGCCTCCAGCGCCAGGCCCCTGCCCGCGCTCGCGCAGTCCTCACCGACCGCCAAGCCTGCCGCGCAGCCGTCGACTCTTGGCACCGGCGCCGACCCGTCCTCCAGCGACCGCAACGAGCGCAACGAGCCCAAGACGAAGGAGCAGCTCGAGGCGCAGCAGCACTTCCAGCGTGCCAAGGATCTCTACCAGACCGGCGCGTACCGCGAGGCCATTGCCGAGCTCGAGCAGGCGCGCGGACTCGATCCCAAGGCGAAGGATCTCGTTTTCAACCTCGGCATCGTCCACGAGAAGATCGGGAAGCTCGACGAGGCGATCACCTTCTTCCGCCAGTACATGGAGATGGAGGGCGTCAGCGGCGCCGAGCGCGCGAAGGCCGAGAACATCATCAAGCGCATCGAGGGCGCGAAGCGTGAGGTCCCCGTGACCCCGCCCGCCGACTCGAGCGGTGCGGGCGGCGCCACCGAGCCGCCGCGCACCGAGCCGACCGGCAATGGCCGCATCGACGCCGCCACCGTCACGGCGGCCTCCGTCGCCGTCGTCGGCCTCGGCGTCGGCGCGACCTTCGGCATCCTCGCGCTGTCCAACAAGCCCAAAGCGGGCGCCTTCGTGACCGGTCGCGACGGCACGTTCGACACGCTCCAGACGAAGACCAGCGACGCGCACACGCAAGCGATCGTCGCGGACATCGGCCTCGGGGTCGGCATCGCGGCGGCTCTCGTCACCGCCTATCTGTATTTCGGGCGATCCAAGGAGGCTGCTCCCTCGCGCGCGACGCGCGTGCCCGCTCGTGTGAGCTCCGCCGCTTCGTTCGCGCCGTCGTTCTCGGCCAGCGCCTCCGGTGGTGCGCTGCTCATCGGCGGGACGTTCCAGTGATCGCGCATCGCGGGGTCTTGGCGCTGCTCGCATCCGCGGCGCTGCTCGCGGCGGCGGGCGTCGGCTGCAGCTTGATCGTCTCCGGCGACGTTCCGGATTTCCAGTGCACACCAGGAAGCGCGCCGTCGGCGTGTCCTTCGGGGATGACGTGCAGCACGAGCGGCCAGTGCGTCCTCGACGCAGGCGGCATCGTCGAGCCCACCGAGGCCGGCGACGAGGAGATCCCCGACGCCGACGTGACCGAGACCGCCGCCGAGGCCGACGCGCCGACGGGCCCGGTCGACAACGGCC
Organism: Polyangiaceae bacterium; assembly: GCA_043742085.1. GTDB lineage: Bacteria > Myxococcota_A > Polyangia > Polyangiales > Polyangiaceae > Labilithrix. Next base: position 233 of record JAYTZB010001209.1, on the reverse strand, counting down.
AGAAGTGCCGCGTCGACGGTGACTGCAAGAGCCGCCTCTGCGCGTCGAGCACCGTCCTCACCACGACGATCACGGCGAGCACCGGTCCCATCTGCACCACGCCGTGCTGCACCTCGAACGAGTGCAGCACGGGCTTCGTGTGCTTCAACGGCGGCACCGGCGGCGGCTACTGCGTACCGGCGACGCTCGCGCAGCGCAGCGTACCGGGCGCGAAGATGGGCGGCGTCACGTGC
>JAYTZB010001208.1:0-4527 GCA_043742085.1 Polyangiaceae bacterium | reverse complement strand
CCGCGGAATCACGAGGATTGCTGCCTTGCCGATCCGGCTTGCGCGCCCCGTTCTGGCGAGCAGCCGATCCACCGGCGCTCCCGGGCGGGTGATCGTTTGCTGCGCGATCGCCGTTTTTCCCGCCGCCGCCCGCCGAGACCGGCGCGTACGGGCGCTGTCCGGCGGTCTTGCTCGCCCGGAGGACGGGCCGGTCCCCGTCCACCCCTGGATGAACGCTGGCGTAGCCCTCCTGCGTCGCGAAGCCGGCGAGGTCCCCGCGATGCTCCTCCATCCATCGGCTGAAGCGGTCCCAGAACGCGACCGCCTCTGTCTCCGGCAGCGGAGCGCCGTCGACGAGCACGGACAGCCGCTGTGGTTGGCTCACGACTTGAGGTCCGCGAGCACCTCGTTCACGTGCTTCGAGACGTCGACGTCGCGGTAGATCTTCTTCACGTTCCCGTCGGCGCCGATCACGAACGTCTGACGACCGAGGAACCCGGCGTGGTTCGGGACCCCGAACGTCTTCGCGATGGTGCCGCTCTCGTCGCTGACGAGATGGAACGGGAGCTCGTGGTGCTTCGCGAACGCCTTGTGCGAGTCGGCGGTGTCCGTGGAGATGCCGATCACCGTTACCCCGGTTTTTGCGAGGTCTTTCCACGAATCGCGGAAGCTCTTGGCCTCGATGGTGCAGCCCGGCGTCTCGTCCTTCGGATAGAAGTAGACGACGACCGGCTTGCCCTTGAGCGCCGAGAGCGTGAGGTCCTTGCCCTCCTGATCCTTGGCCGTGAAGTCGGGCGGCGGCTTGCCGACGGTGACCTCGCCGTTCGCGGTCGCGGCCATCGCCGTGCCGGGCGCAGCAGCGCTCGCGGTGGCGGACGCGGCGCTCATCGAGCCCGCAGCGCTTCCGGACGCGACGGTCGTCGTGACGCCGGGATCGCTCTTCGGAGCATCCTTGCTGCACGCGCCGACGAACGCGAGCGAGAGCGAGAGGGAGAGAACGGCGAGCACGGATCGGTTGGAGGAGCGCATGACGGCGGAGGATACTCCCTGGGCGGCCGAGGCCAGTGCGCATCTCGGCCGCGTCTCGCCGCGGTGCGGCGCCGGATCGTCCATGCCCCAATGGATTCGCGCCGATCCAGACCCGTCCGCACGCGCCGCAACGATCTGCGGCAGTTGTCGAGGGCGCCCGCGGCGCGACCGATGGCGTGAGCCTTGCGGAGCATGGGGTCAGGGAGCTTGCACATAAATATGAAGAGGAAGCCGGCGGTCGTGGTCGTTCGCGCGCTCGTGTCGGTGGCGTGCGTCGCCACGCTCCTGGCGGTCGCTGCCGGCTGCTCCTCGAGCGCTCCTGAGGAGGGAGCCGAAGGAGGCGAGCGCTCGATCGCGCGCGCGTCCTCTCCGATCATCCAGGGCACCACGTCGACGAGCGAGCAGGACGCCGTCGTCCTCATCGTCCTCCACGATACGAACGGTCAGATCAAGGGCACGTGCAGCGGCACGCTCGTCGCGCCGAACCTCGTGCTGACGGCGCGCCATTGCGTGTCCGATACCGACGAAGGCGCGCTCTGCACCAAGGGCGGCGTCGCTCTCCAGCAGGGCGCCGCTCGGGCCGACCTCCGCGCCACCGATCTCTCCATCTACACCGGCGTGAACGCCGTCCAGGTCGCCGACCAGCCGAACAAGGCCGCCGCGCGCGGCAAGCAGATCATCCACGAGACGGTGTCGACGATCTGCAACGCCGACGTCTCCTTCATCGTTCTCGACACGGCGGTGTCGGGGCGCGTCGCGGCCTTGCGCTTGACCGGCGCGACGCGCGAAGGCGAGATCCTCACCGCGGTCGGCTGGGGCATCACCGAGTCGAACAACCTTCCCGGGAGCCGTCAGCAGCGCGCCAACATCCAGGTGCAGGCGGTCGGACCGCTCACGCTCGACTCGCAGAGCAACATCGGCCTCGGCGACTCCGAGTTCCTCGTCGGTGAATCGATCTGCTCCGGCGACAGCGGCGGCCCGACGCTCTCGTCGAAGGGCGCCGTCGTCGGCGTCGTCTCACGAGGCGGCGGCGGCGGCAGCGGCGGCAACCCGGATCCGAACAACCCGTCGGCATCGTGCATCGGTCAGAACGTCTTCAATTTCTACACGCACCTCAGTCAGAAGGGCGCGCTGGTCGCGAAGGCCTTCGCGGCGGCGGGCGCGCAGCCTCGCACCGAGGGCGACCCTCCGGGCCTGGGCGTCGGCGAGAAGTGCAAGGTCGACCTCGACTGCAGCGCTGACGCCTGTCTCAAGGGCACCTGCGAGCGTCGCTGCGACGACGGCACGGGATGCGCGCCGACCGAGGTCTGCGTCGCGTTCGAGACGGCGAAGAAGGTCTGCGCTCCGGGCACGACCTCGGCGGCGACCCCGACCGCCGCGGCCGATCCGGGAACGACCGAGGGCGACGCGCCTGCAGCGGCGCCCGCCAAGGTGACGACCACCACCACGGGCTGCTCGACCTCTCCCGCAGGCTCGACATCGGGTGGCGGCGCAGGCTTCGCTCTCGCGCTCGGCGCGCTCGCGCTGGTGACCGCACGCCGCCGTCGCTCGCGCTAGGCATGCTGCATGATGGGAGGCTACGCTTCCCGCCATGATCGCTCGCGTGCGGCCGGCTCCTGCCACCTACGACGATCTCCTCGCGCTCCCCGCACATCTCGTCGGTGAGATCGTCGGCGGCGTGTTGCACACGAATCCGCGACCGGCTCTTCCGCATGCGGCGGCCGCGAGCGCGCTCGGCGAAGAGCTCGGTCCGCCTTTCAAGCGTGGAAAGGGCGGACCCGGCGGCTGGATCATCCTCGACGAGCCGGAGATTCACCTCGGCGTCGATGTCGTCGTGCCTGATCTCGCTGGGTGGCGGCGCGAGCGGATGCCGGAGCTGCCGGAGGCGCCCTTCACGACGCTGGCTCCTGACTGGCTCTGCGAAGTGCTCTCGCCGTCGACGCACAAACTCGATCGAGGCGAGAAGCTTCCTCTCTATGCGCGGGAGCGCGTCGCGCATGTCTGGCTCGTCGATCCCATCGCGCAGTATCTCGAAGTGCTTCGGCTCGACGGTGAGACGTTCCGGATCGTGGCGACGTTCACGGCCGACGCGACGGTGCGCGCGGAGCCTTTCGATGCGATCGAGCTCGATCTGAGCGTGCTCTGGCGGCGGTGACGAACGATCGCCGTCAGACGATCCCGTACTCCTTGAGCCGCCGGTAGAACGTGCGGCGGGGGACGCCGATCATCTTCGCGGCCTGGACGCGGTTCCAGTTGCAGCGCGTCAGCGCGGCGAGGATCTTCTCCTTCTCGGCGTCGCGGTATTCTTCCTGGGTGCGCGCGCGCACCGTGCTCGTCGACGATGCGCTGGCGCGCGCCTCGCCGTGGCCGCCCGGAGCGGTGGACGACGAGATCGGTACCGTCGTCGTCGACGCTGCCGACGACGTACCGGCGCGGACGCTCGCCGTCGGAAGGTCGAGGTCGTCGATGGTGATCTCGTTCTCCTCCGAGAGGAGCCACGCGTTGAGGAGGACGTGCTCGAGCTGCCGCACGTTGCCGGGCCAGTCGAAGGCCTGGAGCCGTCGCACCGCGGTGCGCTCGATGGTCTTGCGATCGCGCTTGTGACGCGCCGAGAAGAGCGTGAGGAAGTGATCGATGAGCGCCGGGATGTCCTCGGCGCGCTCCCGCAGGGCCGGGATCTTCAGCTCGATGACGTGCAGGCGGTAATAGAGGTCCTCGCGGAACGAGCCCTCCGCGACCATTGCCGACAGCTCACGGTGCGTGGCGGCCACGACGCGCGCGCTGCACGGCTCCTCCTTCGCTCCGCCGACGGGGCGCACCGTCTTCTCCTGGAGAACCCGGAGGAGCCCCGCCTGCATCTTCTGCGGCATCTCCCCGATCTCGTCGAGCAGGATGGTGCCGTTCTCTGCCTCGCGGAAGAGGCCCTTGCGATCACGCTCGGCGCCCGTGAAGGCGCCACGGACATGGCCGAAGAGCTCGCTCTCGAGGAGGTTGGCCGGGATCGCGCCGCAGTTGACGCCCAGGAACGGCTGCTTCGCGCGCGGTCCCGCGATGTGCACGGCGCGCGCCACCATCTCTTTGCCGGTGCCGCTCTCGCCGGTGATGAGGATGGGCACGTCGGTATCGCGCACGCGCTCGATCAGCGCGTAGAGCTTGCGCATCGCGGCGCTGGTACCGACCAGGCCGGCGTAGCCGAAGTGCGAGCGCAGCTCGGAGCGTGCCTGCTTGAGATCGCGACGCGCGGAATGGAGCTGCTCGGTGCGGCGACCCAGGAGCTCGGCGAGCTTGTCCTTCGCCTCGGTGAGCTCGCCGTTGGCGATCTCGAGCTCGTCGGCGCGTCGCCGGTTCTCGTCGATGAGGCGTGCGCCCTCGATGGCGATGGCGGCCTGATCGGCGAACGCAGCGAGCGTCGGCAGCTCCTCACGGAAGCGCACGCCGGGCCGTAGCCGCGTCTCCACGTAGAGCGCGCCGATGGTCTTGCCCGCGGGCGGAGCGCCGCGGATCGGCACGCAAGCGATC
>JAYTZB010001207.1:0-6490 GCA_043742085.1 Polyangiaceae bacterium | reverse complement strand
ACGGCCGAAGTGAAAGACGAGTCCGGGTGGCTGCGCATCTCCACCATCGGTCGCGTCGACGCGGACGGCTTCGTTCACGTGCTCGACACCACGCGACGACTCGTGAACACCGGCGGCTACAAGGTCTACCCCGCCGAGGTCGAGCGCGTCATCGCCTCGCACGGGGGAGTGCTCGAGGCCCTCGTGGTCGGCGAGAACGACGCCATGCGCGGCGCCGTCGCTCAAGCTTACGTGGTGGTCGCGCCAGGAGCCGAGGTCACGAGCAGCGAGATCCTGGCGCTCTGCCAGCGCGAGCTCGCCGCCTACAAGGTCCCCGCCAGCGTCACCTTCGTCGCTGCGCTGCCGGCGCGTTCATGACGAGCACCGCGCCGGCGGCAGCGCTCGTCTCGCTGGGACCGCTGCGCGTGCGCGTGCGCGAGATACCCGTCGCAGGCGCGGATGAAGCTGTCGCCCTCACCGTCGTTCTCCTCCACGGCTACGGCGCGAGCGGAAGTGACCTGGTCTCGCTGGCCGACAGGGTCGATGCGCCTGCTGCGACCACCTTCTTGTTTCCGGAGGCGCCCGGCAAGCTCGACGACCTCGTGCTCCTGAACCTCGTCGACGACGCGCGTGTGTGGTGGTCAAAGGACGCGCGCCGCCTCCACCGCGAGGTGCACGGCGAGCACGCGGGGCGAGAGACGACGGTCTTCGAGGCCATCGCACCGGCGCGCGATGCGGTGATCGCCATGCTGGACGCGCTCGAGGAACGGCCCGAGCCTGCGCGGCGGATCGTGCTCGGTGGATTCTCGCAGGGCGCCATGCTTGCGCTCGAGGTCGCGACGCGCGATGCGCGGGCACTCGCCGGTCTCGTGCTGCTCTCCGGCGCGATGGCGGACGACGAGATCCAGCCGCGAATGGCCGCCCGTCGCGGGCTGCCGGTCTTTCAAGCACACGGCACGGCGGACGAACGGCTGCCGTTCGAGAACGCGGAGCTCCTGCGTGACGCGATGACCGGCGCCGGCATGCGCGTCAGCTTCCACGCATTCGACGACGGGCACGGGATCCCGGAGTCCATCGCACGTGACCTCGGTCGCTGGCTCCGACAGCTCGACTGAGCGCTGCGACATGATGAGCTTGCGGCAACCGGCCTCGTGGCCTTTGCGCTCACACCGGGGTGCTCGAGAGGCTCGCCATTCGCCCGCCGGTGCCTCCGCGTACGCGCGTCGTGGTTGACGACCCCCGCCCCCTCGCTAGCCTTGGCACCATGACATCGCTGCGGCTTTCGGTGGCTGGGACGTTCACGGCCGAGCCGATGGGCCCTGCGTTGGAGTTCTGGCTGGCGAAGCTCGGTCTCGCGTTTGCCCTCGAATGGGCGCCGTTCGGCCAGGTCTTCCAGGCGCTCGTCGATCCGCGCGGCGTGCTTCGCTCGAACAAGGGAGGCATCGCGGTGGTGCTGGTGCGTCGCGCCGACCTCGGGCGCGATGCTGCGGAGCAAGAGAAGGCGGCTCGCGATCTGCGGGACGCGCTCGAGGGCTCCGTCACCGCGTCAGGCACGCCTCACATCGTCCTCGTATGCCCGTCCGCGAAGCTCGACGACGCTGCCGCGAACGAGGCTGACGGCGCGCTGGCGTCGATGCTCGGCGCCATCTCCGGCGTCGACGTCGTCACGCCCCAGCACATCGCGGCGCTCTATCCGACCGACACGCTGTTCGACTCGTTCGCCGAGCACGAAGGCGGCGTGCCGTTCACGGACGAGTACTACATGGCTCTCGGAACGATGCTCGCGCGTCGCATTCGCCTCGCGCGCACGTCCCCCAAGAAGGTCGTCGTCGTCGACTGCGACGACACGCTGTGGGGCGGCGTCGTCGGTGAGGTAGGCACGCAGGGCGTCGTGCTCGACGAACCGCGCCTCGCGCTCCAGCGGTTTCTCCTCGAGCAGCGGGCGCAAGGACTGCTGGTGTGCGTCGTCAGCAAGAACAACGAGGCCGACGCGCTCGCGGTGTTCGACGAACGCAGCGACATGCTCCTTCGCCGCGAGCACCTGACGTCGTTTCGCATCAACTGGAATCCGAAGAGCGAGAACATCCTCGACCTCGCCCGTGAGCTCGAGCTCGGGGTCGACAGCTTCGTCTTCCTCGACGACGACGCGTTCGTCACCAGCGAGGCCCGCGAGCGTGCGCCTGGGCTCGTCGCCGTGCAGCTGCCCGAGGATCCGAAGCGCATCCCCGAGCTGCTGCGCGGACTGTGGGTCTTCGATCGCGGGCGCGTGACCGCCGAAGATCGTCGGCGCGCGGAGCTCTACAAGGAGAAGTCGGAGCGAGACCGCGCGAAGAAGACGCTCTCGCACGCCGAGTTCCTCGCGACCCTCGCGCTCGAAGTGACGGTCCTTCCCATGACCGACGAGCAGGTGCCGCGTGTCGCCCAGCTCACGGTGAGGACCAACCAGTTCAACGCCACCGCGCGCCAGCGCTCCGAGGCGGAGGTGCGTGGCCTCGCCGCTGCCGGGCTCGAGTGCGTCGTCGTCGACGTGCGCGATCGCTTCGGTGAGTACGGCCTCACCGGCGCCGTCATGTTCGGGGCGGCTGGTGGGCGGCTGGTCGTCGATTCGTTCTTGCTCAGCTGTCGCGTCCTCGGCCGCGGCGTCGAGCACGCCATCGTGCGTTCACTCGCCACCACGGCGGTCGCGCGTGGCCTCGGCGAGGTGGTGATGCCCTTCAAGCAGACCCCCAAGAACGCGCCCTATGCAGCGTTCTTCGAGGCCCTGCCGTCCGTTCGTCGCGATCTCGGCCAGCAGCCGTCCATCGCGGTCCTCGACGCGCAGTCCGCGCAGGAGCTCCGCTTCGTTCCGGCAGGCCCTGTCGACATCGTGAATGACGAAGGCGGCGCATCCAAGGCCAAGGCCGCGGAGCCGGCGGCTTCGTCGTTCGACCATCGCGTGGTCGCGCTCGACCTCTCCCGCGTTGCCGACATTCGCGCGGCGCTCCCGCGCAAGGCCGGCGGCGTCCAGGCGGACGCCGGCAAGAAGTCGGAGGTCGAGAGCGCTCTCGCGTCGATCGTCTGCGAGGTCATGCTGCTCGATTCGGTGGGCGTGGACGATGATCTGTTCGAGCTCGGCGCCGACTCCGTCGGTGCGCTCCGCATCCTCGCCAAGATCAACGAGCGAATCGGCGTCGAGGTCCCGCTCTACGAGCTGTTCCAGCTCGACCCACCGAACATCGCCAAGCTCGCGGCCGTCGTGGAAGCGAAGCGTTCGTCGGGGGCCGCGTCGGCGGAGCCGTCGCCGCCGCCCGTGGTCCGAACGGACGCCGTTGCCGGCGCGCTGACCTCGTTCGCGCAGGACGTGATCCTCGGGTGGGAAGGCAATCACGAACGGTCTCCGACCTGGACGATGGCGTGGCGCCTCGGGCTCCAGGGAAAGCTCGATCAAGCGGCGATGCGCACCGCCGTGGAGCTCACGCTCACGCGGCAGGAGGGCCTACGCCAGACGTACCGCCGTGACGGCTCCGCATGGGTCGGCCGTCTGCTCGCTCCCGCGGAGATCCCCCTCGAGGTCGTCGACATGACGGACGCCGCCGAGGAGCAAGTGTTCGCGTTCTGCGATCAGCTCGCGAACAGCCCGATCACCATCGAGGACAAGCCGCTCGTGCGCTTCCTCCTGATCCAGCGCAGCGAACAGTCGAACGTCCTCCTCATGCTGTGGCACCAGGTCATCAACGATCCGGGCGCGTCCACGCTGCTCAGCGAGGAGATCTGCGAGAACTACGCGGCCATCGTCGACAAGCGCCATCCCAAGCTCGGCGCCATGCCGGTCCGCTACGTGGACTACGCCCGCTGGCAGCGCGACTGGTCGGAAGGAGGCGGCAAGCCGATCGTCGAGGCAGCACGAAAGCGCCTCGAAGGTGCGCGGCCGTTCGAGATCACCGATCACCCGCGGCAGGGTCCCATCTCGGCGAAGATGGTCCAGAAGGGCTTCCGTCTCGACGTCGCCGCGACGGAGCGGCTGCAGGTGATCAGCCGCGCAGCGGGCGTGTCCCTCTTCACCGTCTTCTCGGCGGTCGTGAGCGGCCTGCTCGCGAGCTGGAGCAACCGCACCGACATCGTGTTCATGGCGCCGGTGAACCTCCGCACCCAGCGCAGCGCATTCGACAACGTCCTCGGTCGGTTCATCAACTGGACCACGGTCCGCATCGACGCCAGCGGCGATCCCACCATCGCCGAGCTGCTGGCGCGTTCCAGCACCGCCATCCTGGACGCGTACAAGTACGAGGCCGTGCCGGCGCCGCTCGTGTACGGCACCAACGACGTCTTCGGTCACCCGCTGAACCGCGTGCTCCTCAACACTCCCGTCGTCGGCGGCACGCTCTACACGCGTGCGGGATCGACGGGCGGCCTCCGCGTGCAGCAGGAGCCGGTCGACGCGAAGTCCGGCGCGCGCAACGATCTCGCCGTCGTCCTCGGCACCGGGGAGGGACGCCTCTTCGGCATGATCCGCGGCGCCAGGGAGCTGTTCGACGAAGCCACCATCGCCCAGCGCACCGAGCAGCTTCGCATCGCGCTCGAACGCCTCGAGAGCACGCAGCGGCTCTCGGAGGTCTTCGTCGCGGGAGCACGTCCTCGGCCGACGAGCGATGCCGCAACGCTCGGTCGCGCGCGCGGGCTGGTCCAGCCGTGGACGCAGCGCCCCGGGTTCATCGGCGCCTACCTCTTCGGCTCGCTGGTACGACCCTACGCCGACAGCGACTCGGACGTGGATGCGCGCATCGTGCTCGAGGACGCCGCGCTCGCCGCGCTTCCGATCCCCGAGCGACGCATGTTCGTCCAGAAGGACGGCAAGAAGGAGGCCGACATCTGGCTCATGTCGCGCTCGCAGCTCGAGGCGATGTCGACCGAGGTCGACCTTCGTGCGCTCTCGACGGCGGTCATGCTCTACGACGAACGCGGCGAGCTCGCGAAGACCATCGATCGCGTCTCGATCATGAGCGAGGCAACACGCGAGGAGCGTCTCCGTCTCCACTACTTCGAGCTGACCTTCGGTATCCAGAAGTCGAACAATGCCCTGCGCCGCCAGAAGCGCGGCGCCGCACGCATGCTCGCTGCCGGGATCGTGAGCGCCGCAGCGAAGATCTTCTTCGTCGAGCGACGCGTCTGGCCGGCATCGACGAGCTGGATGTTCGAGGAGCTCGCCCTCGAAGGCGTGCCGGCCGATACGGTCGAGCTCATGCAGACGGTCCTCGAGACCGGCGAGGTGCGTACCATTCGCGAGCTGCGCGCCAAGGTCGACCAGCATCTGGCGACGAAGGGCTTCTCGTTCATGAGTGAGCCCGAGCGTTTGCTCGAGTGGTACACGCTCACGCCCGAAGGCGAACGCGCTCGCCAGCGCTGGGCCGGCGAGCTCGCGCGCATCGGAACCTGAGAGCAGCGCGCGTACTCGCGCCCACCGAAGCCGCTCACGTGAGCAGCGGATCACATGACCGCCGTCGACCGCGCGCGTCCGCTTCGGAAGCATTGCGCGGGCGACGGAAGGAGTGAATTCTTAGACGATGCTCCCTTCCGTCTCGCCCTCGAAGCCGCCCCCGACGACCATCTTCGGTCTACGGCAGACGCGCCTCCTCGGATACGCCTATGCGGCCGTGCGCAGCATGGAGCTCGCCGCAGCGTGGATCGCCTCGACGCCGAAGACCGCGGACAAGGTCGTCATGGCGACGAAGCTCGGCATCGACGCCTCGCAGCTCGGTCGTCTCGTGACGCGCGCGAGGGAGATGTTCGTCGCCGATCTCGTGCCCGAGGCGCCCGCTGCCTATGCAGCGAACTTCGACGCCGCGGTGGGCATCCCGGACGGCGCCGGGCGGCTCGCGTTCCTCGCTGCGGTGAGCCGTGATCTCGTTGCCAGCATGACGGCCTACAGCAGCTCGCAGACCGACTGCGCCGACGAGCCGTCGCTCTTCTTGCTCGACGCGCTCCGCGTGGAGCTCGAACGCATCGCGACGCGGCTCGATAAAGCGAACGACTCGGGGAGGCGCGCCGAGCTCGTCCCGTTCGAGATGACGCTGGGCACGCCCATCATCGCGTACTCGGGCCGCGAGCCCATTCCGGACCTCGTGCTCTTCCCGTCGCGGGAAGAGATCTTCACCTTCGCCGAGGAGCAGCCGCCGCCGCCCAAGCGCGGTGGACCGATGTTCAAGCGGGAAGCGCTCGAGCCCTTCTTCCACAACATGTTCATCGACGTCGAGATCCCTGCCACCGAGGTCTGCGCGCGCGCCATCGTCGAGTTCCGCGACATGCCGCTCGAGTTCAAGATGGACATGGCCCGGCAGGCCTGGGACGAGGCGCGCCACGCGATGCTCACCATCGACGCGCTGCAGTGGGCGGGCGGGAAGGTCGGCAATCACCCGTTCCACGCGGCGGTGTGGCGTCGTTACCTCCAGGGCGAAGGCCTCGCCGAGAAGCTCGCCATCCAGCAGCTCCTCCAGGAAGGCAACTCGTGCGACAAGGCCGTGACCGTCGCTCGCAC
>JAYTZB010001206.1:0-7074 GCA_043742085.1 Polyangiaceae bacterium | reverse complement strand
TCGAAGCCGATCAGGATGTGGCCGCGCACGTCGAGTACGGGGATCGAGCCGCCGTGCATGCCGGCCTGGGCCAGCTTCGCCTGCATCTCGTGCGCGCTCGCGCTATCCTGCTCGATGTCGTGCTCCACGAACGCGACGCCCTTCTTCTTCAGGTACGCCGCCGCTTGATGACACGGGCCACACCACGAAGCGCCGTAGATGATCACCGCCGGTCGATCGGCGACGTCACCGGCACCCGGCGTTCCGCCCGCTGCGCTCGGCGCCACGCCGCTCGCAGCGCCCTTCGGCGCGAGCACCGCGGTGCCGCTCTTCGTCCGTCGCGCGACGGCCAGATCCTCGAGCTCCGATCGGGGGACGGCCTTCACGGGATACGCGCCGTCGGCACCGGCGTTGCGCAGATCGGCAACGAAGATCCGATCGCCGCCGGGATCGGTCGCCGACTCGAGGACGCGCACGCGCACCACGTCGCGTGATCCCGGAGGGACGTCGGCCACGCGCTGCTCGACGTGGAACTCGCCCTTGTCGTCGAGCCACGTGAGCTGCAGGCCTTCGGTGGTGTCGGTCACGACCGGTGTCGCGGCAGACGCCTCCGCGACCGCGTCACCCTTCTTCTTGCAGCCCGCAGCGAGCGGCGAGATCGCGACGAGCGCGACCAGACCGAGCAGCATCGAGAGCACGGCGACGTTGCGCGAGATCCGGGCGAGGAGAGAGGGACGCACGACGTCCGAGGATGCAGCCTTGCGCGCTCGCATACAAGCTCAGCCGGAGAGGTCCTCGCCGAGCTTGGTCCATTCCGCGAGCAACGCGTCGACGCGCTTCGAGAGGGCCTGCTCTTCGGTGGCCATCTTCGCGATCTTCGCCCAGTCGCCGGCAGGGTCCTCTTTGAGCTTGTCTCGCATCTCGGCGAGCTGCTTCTCACCCGCCGCGATGAGATCCTCGAGCTCCTTGAAGCGGCGCTCCCGCTTCTCGCGGTCACGCGAGGTCTGTTTTTGCGCCTCGTGCTGCTTTTTCTTCGCCTGCTCGGACATCGCCGGCGGCAGGTCGCTCTTCTTGTCCTTGTCCTTGTCGCGACGAGGCGCTTCGGCCTTCGGTGCGTGCGCCGAGACGAAGTCGGAGAAGCCGCCCGGGTACACGTCCACCGCGCCGTCGCGGACGCTCACGATGCGCGTCGTCACCGTCTCGAGGAAGCGCCGGTCGTGCGAGACGAGGAGCACGGTGCCGTCGAAGCCCACGAGCGCCTCTTCCAGGATCTCCGCGGCCGGGATGTCGAGGTGGTTGGTCGGCTCGTCGAGGAAGAGGAGATTGCGTGGCTCGAGGAGCAGCTTGGCGAGGGCGAGACGCGAGCGCTCGCCGCCGGAGAAGCCGGCCACGACCCGGAGCGGATCATCGCCCCAGAAACGGAAGCGCGCGAGGTACTGCCGTGCGCCGTCGTTGTTGAGATCGCCGCGGATGCTGCGCACCTCCTCGATCGCGGTGTTCGACGGGTTGACCGCGCCGAGGTGCTGATCGAAGTACCCCTCCTGGAGGTTGGTGCCGCGCTTGATGTTCCCGGTGTCGAGCTCGGGATCACCCCTGCCGGCGAGCAGCTTGATGAACGTCGACTTGCCGGCGCCGTTCGGACCGACGATGCCGATGCGCTCGCCGCGACGGACGAGGAGATCGACGCCTTCGAAGAGGACGCGGCCGCCACGTGAGGCTCGTAGGCCCTTCGCGTCGAGGATGATGTCTCCGGATCGCGCAGCGGGCGCGAACCGGAAGCTGATGCGGTCGGCGACCGCCCACACGTCCTCGGGTCCGGCGACGCGATCCAGCTTGTCGAGCATCTTGCGACGGCTCTGGGCCTGCCGCGATTTCTGCCCGGCCATGTTCTTGCGGATGAAGTCTTCGGTCTTGTCGACGAAGGCCTGCTGTCGCTCGACGACGGCGCGCTCCCGTTCGAGATCGCTCGCGCGGGCGACGGCGTACTCGCTGTAGCGCAGCGGATAGACACGCAAGCCGCGGCTCCCCAGCTCGAGGGTCTGTGTCGAGACGGCATCGAGGAAGGCGCGATCGTGCGAGACGACGAGCACCGCGCCGCGATATCCGCGCAGCCACCCCTCGAGCCATCCGATGGTGTCGAGATCGAGGTGGTTGGTCGGCTCGTCGAGCATGAGCAGGTCGGGCTCGAGGGCCAGGATCACGCCGAGATGGAGGCGTCCGCGCTCGCCGCCGGAGAGCGACGCGACCGGCCGCGCGAGATCGGTCTGCGAGAAACCGAGCTTGGCGGCGATGGCGGCCACCTTGTGCTCGAGGTCGTCACCGCGTGCGACGTGATAGCGATCCGTGACGTGCGCGAGGTGGGCGAGCGCCCGCTCGTCACCACTCGCGGCGTCGTGCTGCGCCTTCACGAGCTCCGCGCGGAGCTCCACGACATCACCGAAGCCGGAGAGGAACGCCGACAGCACGTCGCCCTTCGCGACGAGCTCGTGCGACTGCCGGTAGTACCCGACGCTCACGTCTCGCTTCACGACGACGGAGCCGCCGTCGGGCTCCACCTCCTTCGCGAGGAGGCGCAACAGCGTCGATTTCCCGGCGCCGTTCGGCGCGACGAGCGCGGCGCGCTCACCGATTGCGAGGGTGAACGTGACGTTCTCGAAGAGCGTATCGCCGCCGTACCCGAAGCGCAGGTCAGCGACCTGGAGGACCGTCATCGAGGCAGCGATATACTACGACTTCTTCTTCGCCGCCGGCATGTACGCGGACTTCGGCGGTGCGTCGCGGCCGTCGCGTTCGCGCCCGGCGTTGAGGTCGGGATCGTTCGTGATGCGCCGTAGGTCGCGCGCGAGGTCCTTGGCGTAGGCGATCCAGAACTCGCGTCCGGGATCGCCCTCGGTCTCGGGGACCACGGCACGAAGCGCCTCGATGACCTCGGGCTCGACCACCTTCGCGAGGAGCGCGATCGCTTCGCCGCGGCTCGGGAAGAGATCGGTGGGCGCAGGCGGACGGTATGGCGTCGCCGTGCCGGACGCTCCGACGACGAAGACGTCGCTCAGCCGCTCGCGCGGGCCCTCGCCCTTCGTGAGCCAGTCGACGGAGACGCCCAGCGCATGGGCGAGCTTCCTCGCGGTGTCGAGCGGGAGCCGCGCGCCGCGCTCGCCGGAGCGGAGCGAGTTCACGTACTGCGACGTGAACCCGGCGCGCCGCGCGAGCTCGCCGCCGCTCAGCGCGCGCGCCTCCATGGCCTGACCAAGCCGGGCCTGCCAGTCCTCGGGAACGGCGTCCTCGGTGGGAGGCCCAGGGTCACGCTCACGGCGGGTGGTCACGCGAGAAGCGTAACGCGGAAGCCGACCGCCGTCACCCAGACGGATGACATCTGTTGACAACTATAGTTTCTGTTTCAGACTGTTGTCATGCGCTACCCCGCCCAGCCTGACCCGTTCCCCTCCCCTCCGCCAGGCGCGCCGCCGGGTTCTTCGCCGCAAAGAACCGCGGTCTCCGCGGCGGTCAGGACCGACCGCGGCCAGGAGCGCGCCGACAACCAGGACCGCGCGGTGCTGGCCGACGCGGCGAGCGCGCTGGCGTGGGAGCCGCCCGCCGCGATCGCCACCGCCGCCGAGCCCTCCGGCGGCTTCTACGCGCTCGTCTGCGACGGGATGGGCGGCGAGGCCGGAGGCGCCATCGCGAGCGGGCTCGCCATCGAGACCATCGTCGGCGCCATGCGCGCGCGCTGGGTGCAGCGAAGCGCCCAGCCTGCGACCTCGCTCGCCGTCGACGAGTCGCGCGTCGCGCTGTCCTTGATCGCGAGCCTGGAGGCGGCGTCGGCGCGAATCCAGCGCGCGGCGCGCGAGGAGCCCGAGTATGCGCGGATGGGGACCACCGCGACGCTCGCGGTCATCGCGCACGGCGTGCTCTTGTGCGCGCAGATCGGAGACAGCCGCGCCTACGTCCTCCGCGCGGGCCGCATCGTGCAAGTCACCGAGGATCAGACGATGGCCGAGTATCTCCGGAAGACCGGCGCCGTCCCGCCCGACCAGATCGCCTCGATCGTCGGGCCGAACGTGATCCTGCAGGCGCTCGGCAGCTCCACGCGCCTCGAGGTCGCGGTCACGCGCACCCCGCTCGCGCAAGGAGACGTCGTGCTGGTGTGCTCTGACGGCCTCTACGGTTGCGTCGACGACCTGGAGATCGCCGAGCTGGTGGGCACGTCGATCGATCTGGCGATCGCATGCGAGCGCCTCGTCGCCAGGGCCAACGCGAAGGGCGGACCCGACAACATCTCGTGCGCGGCGTTCCACGTGGTCGACGCCGCTCTACCGCCGCCCTCGTCACCGCCCGCGACGACGTCTCTCACACCGCCGCTGCTGTTCCGCTGACGCGCCGCTGACCGCTTGCGCGCGGCTCAGCTCACGACTTGCTCGAGCATCGCGACGGTGTCCTCGAATGCGACGCGATCGTTCGCCGACTGCGCGAGGAACTGTTCGATCCTCGGCATGCGCGCGATGGCCTCGTCGAGCTGGCGATCGGTGCCCTTCGCGTAGGCGCCCAGCATGATGAGATCGCGCTTCGCTTCGTAGTGCGCGACCAGCGCGCGAAGCTTGCGCGCCGCGGCGCGATGCTCCGGGCCGACCACGGCGTCCATGACACGGGAGAGCGATACCGTGGCGTCGACGGCGGGATAGCGACCACGCGCCGCGATGGTGCGGTCGAGGACGACGTGCCCGTCGAGGATGCCGCGCACCTCGTCGGCGATGGGCTCGTCCATGTCGCCGCCTTCGACGAGGACCGTGTAGATCGCAGTGATCGAGCCTCGCGAGCCCTGGCCCGATCGCTCGAGGAGGCGCGGCAGCATCGCGAACACGCTCGGCGGATAGCCGCGACGTGCCGGCGGCTCGCCAGCGGCGAGGCCGACCTCGCGCTGCGCGCGCGCGAAGCGGGTGACCGAATCGACCAGGAGCATGACGCTCTTGCCCTGATCGCGAAAATGCTCGGCGTAAGCGGTCGCGACCTGCGCGGCGCGCAGGCGCTCCAGCGCGGCGACGTCGCTCGTTGCCACCACCACCACGCTGCGGGCGAGCCCCACCTCCCCCAGCGCATGCTCGAGGAACTCACCGACCTCGCGGCCGCGCTCTCCGACCAGCGCGACGACGACGACGTCGGCCGCGGTGCCGCGCGCGATCGCGCCGAGCAGCGTGCTCTTGCCGACGCCCGACCCGGCGAAGAGGCCGACGCGCTGTCCTTCGCCCAGCGTGAGGAGGCCGTCGAGCACGCGGACGCCGGTCGCGAGCGGCTTGGAGACGGGGCGACGCGCCATCGCTGGCTCCGGGTCGCGATCGACGGGGACGAGCTCACCGCCCTCGATGGCGCCGCGGCCGTCCAGCGGGCGACCGAGGCCGTCGACGACCCGTCCGAGCAGCGCATCGGACGCGCGCACCAGGAAGCCGCCGCCCGTCGCCTCGACCTCGTCGTCGGGGCCGACACCGACGAGCGCGCCGAGCGGCATTCCGACCGCCTCGCCGCGGTCGAAGCCCACCACCTCGCATGCGAGCGGCTCGCCGCGACGGAGGACACGCACGACATCACCGACGCGCACGCCGGGCATGCTGAAGCGAAGGCTCAAGCCGGTGACGGCGAGCACACGCCCCGTGGCGCGGAGCGCCGGCGTTGCGGCCAGCTTCGCCTTGAGAGCGTCGAGGCGGCTATCGGACGAGCTCACGATCGAGAGCGTACGCTACTTCGATGAGGCTACGCGCGCCTTGGCGGCGTCGCCGGCTTCCGCCGAGCCGGCGGGCGCGAGCTCGGTGTGGAGCTCCTCGATCAGCTTCCTTGCGCGTTCGCTGAGCGCGGTGGGCACGTCGACCTGGACGACGCCGATCAGCGAGCCGCGACCGCGGCCGTCGAGGCGCGGAATGCCCTGGTTCTTGATGGTGAAGACCGCGCCCGACTGCGTGCCGGCGGGAATGGCGAGACCGACCGTCGCGGACGTCGACTTCGACTCGTCGCTGTCGGCGTCTCCGATGGCAGGCACGCGGACCTCGGCGCCGAGCGCTGCTTCCGCGAACGAGACGTGGAAGCGCGTCACGAGATCGGCGCCGTCACGCTCGAACCTCGTGTCCTCCTCCACGTCGATCTCGACGTAGAGATCGCCTGCGGGGGCGCCGCCGGGACCCGGCATGCCCTGACCGGGGACGCGCAGACGCTGGCCGGCATCGATACCCGCGGGGAACGCGACCACCACGGTGCGCGACTTCTCGACGGCCCCGCGGCCCTCGCAGGTTTTGCAGTGGTGCTTGATGACGACGCCCTGGCCGCCACACTTCGGGCACGGCGTCGTGAACATCACGAAGCCGCGCGCGTTCGAGACGTGGCCGCTGCCGCGGCAGTGACCGCAGGTCTCGGGCTTGGTGCCGGCCTTGGCGCCGGTGCCGCTGCAATCGTCGCAGCGGACGGGCGCGTGGACGGCCACCTCGCGCTTCACGCCGAAGGCCGCCTCGCGCAGCGTCAGTCGCGCTTGCATGCGGAGGTCGCTGCCGCGGGCCTGGCGTCTCTGGCCGCCGCCGCCGCCGAACCCGCCGCCCGAGAACATTTCCGCGAAGAGGTCCTGCATGTGCGCGAAGACGTCGCCGGCGCCCTGGAAGCCGCCGCCGCCCTCGAGGCCGGCGTGCCCGAACTGATCGTAGATCCGCCGCTTCTCGTCGTCGGAGAGGACCTGGTAGGCCTCGTTGCAGGACTTGAACTTGGTCTCCGCGGCCGCGTCGCCGGGGTTGCGATCGGGGTGGTGCTTCAGGGCCTCGCGCTTGTAGGCCTTGCGGATCTCGTCGGCGCTCGCTCCGCGCTCGACGCTCAGTACTTCGTAGTAATCGCGCTTTTCCGACATACAACCCTGGTCCGCGTGGCGTCGTCCTGCAGCTGGCCGCGGCAAGGTAAGACGTGGATATTCCGTGTCAACAGCCGGTACGGCTGAGGTCCCTCAGCGCTCGGGGTGGGTTCCCCGACCCCTGATCTGCTCGAGCAGCGCCGCCTGGCGGGCCAGCTCCGCGCGCGCCCGTGAGAGCTCCTCGCCCGACTCGGCGGCGATGCGCGCCGCGTGCTCCTGCG
>JAYTZB010001205.1:0-2714 GCA_043742085.1 Polyangiaceae bacterium | reverse complement strand
CTACGTGCGCGACTTCATCGACGGCAAGGCCCCCGAGGTCGAGGACGTCGACGTGCTACTCTCGACGTCGTGACCGCGAAGAATCGCTCGCTGAAGGTGGGGCTTTTCGCCTTGTTCGCCTTGCTCCTCGCGACGGCGGCCGTCTTCATGATCGGCGACAACCGCCGCACGTGGGATCGCAAGATGACGTACCACGCGAAGTTCAACGACGTGGTCGGCCTCAAGTCCGGCTCTGCCGTGCGCATGGGCGGCATCGACGTCGGCTCCGTGAGCGAGGTCGCCCATGGCGAGAAGGCCGACGACTCGAAGATCTACGTGACCATCTCCGTCGCGCGCAACGAGGCGCGCCGCGTGCGGCCCGACACCGTCGCGCGCGTCGTGAACAAGGGCCTCCTCGGCGACAAGATGATCGACCTCGCCGGGGGCGACGTGAAGAAGGACCCCGCGCCCGACAACTCGTTCATCGCGAGCGAGGAAGATCCGAGCGACATGGGCAAGGCCATCGAGAAGATGACCGACGTCGCGAAGAAGGCCGACCTGACGATGGACGCCATCAAGCGCACCAGCGAGCAGCTGGCCGACCCGCAGATGACCGAGGACATCAAGGGCAGCGTGCGTTCGCTCCGCGCCATCCTCGACGGCGTCGCGAACAACAAGGACGGCGCTGCGCACAAGATGAT
This sequence comes from Polyangiaceae bacterium, assembly GCA_043742085.1. Taxonomy (GTDB): domain Bacteria; phylum Myxococcota_A; class Polyangia; order Polyangiales; family Polyangiaceae; genus Labilithrix. Next base: position 2,034 of record JAYTZB010001205.1, on the reverse strand, counting down.
CTTCGACGCCGACGAGGGCCGGCGCATCGATCACATCCTCGCCAACCTCGACGCGAGCAGCGCCAACCTCGCGGCCATCTCGTCGGACGCGAAGGAGGTCACGGCGCGCGCCAAGAGCGGACCGGGCCTCGTGCACACGCTCGTCTACGACGACCAGCTCGGCGCCAGCACCACCGGGACGATGGTCGAGCTGAACAAGAGCCTCGTCGCGCTCCGCACCGGCAACGGCCTCGGTCACGCCATCGTGTACGGCGACGACACCTCGCAGCACGTCATGGGCAACATGAGCGCGATGAGCGACGACCTCCGCGAGATCGTGGCCAACGTGAAGGCCGGTCGCGGCACGCTGGGCGCGCTGCTCGTCGATCCCAGCGTCTACGAGGACATCAAGAGCCTCGTCGGCAACGTCGAGCGGAACCAGGTCCTGCGCGCACTGGTGCGTTACTCGATCAAGCAGAACGAGGGACGACCGCACGCGGACGTCAAGGATCCGGCGCGCGAGCCTCCGCAGCCGCTGGTTGCTCCGAAGCCGCTCGCAGCGCCGCAGCAGCCGGGCGCCACACGCTGAAGAGCAGCGCGGCCATCACCCATCCCATCACGTCGGGATGAGCGCCGAGCTCGAACGAAGCGTGAAGCGCGAGGGCGACGCCGATCCCGAGCCTCCGCGTTCGGGCCACGAGGAGGAGCGCGGGGAGCGCCAGCTCGACGAGGAAGACCGCGACCGCGGCCGCTGCGCGTAACGCGGGATGCGCGATGAGCAGCGCTGCGATGGGCCCGCTGAGCAAGCCGTCCTCGGCGAGCGCGAGCAGCGTTCGACCGGAGAGCCACTCGCCCTGGAGCTTTGCGAGTGCAGAATACACGTAGATGGACGCGACGAAAAGCGTGAGGAGACGCGTGCTCGACCCCTCGTCAGCATCGGTCGCGGCGTCCGTGAGAGCGAGCACCATCGTGCCCGCAAAGAGCACGTAGAGCGTGAACACGAAACCGAGCGGATCCTGGGAGAGCGCGAGGAACCCGCACGTGCCAGCCACCAGGCCCGCGGTCCGTGCGCGGAGGCCGAGCAAGAACGCCAGCGCAGCAACCGTGCGCACGACGCAGAGCGCGATGCGGACGCTCGCGGGCAGGACGAGACCACCCCACGCGAGATCGAAGCCAGGCTCCGGCCAGCCGAGCAGCGGGCCCCGGACATGCGCGAGCGGAATCGGGAGCAGGTTGGCGAGCGCGGTGGTGCGGACGAGAAGGACGAGACCGAGCGCGACCCGCGCCAGCGAACGAGGCGAACGAGGCGAACGAGGCGAACGCGTCATCGGGGGCACGCCACGGTCTCCTGCGTCGTGCGGAGCGAGCCGTCGGAGCCGCTTCGCTCGACGAGCGTGATCGCGATGGACGTGGCGCGACCGCGCTCCGCGACGCAGGCGAGACCCCCGAGATCGCCGACGTGCCGCCGCAGCGCCGCGGTGTCGTAGGTCCGCCGGAAGTGATCGCCGCCCGCCAGGAAGGGCCGCGCGCTCGGCGATGCCCGCAGCGCGAGCTCGGTCGGCGCCACGTCGTGCGCGCGGCCTTCGTCATCCCGTGCGATGATCTCGAGCCGGAACCAGCAGCTCGACGCGTACATCGAGAACGTCGGTCCACCGCGTCCCGATGCGAGCCCCGCCAGGGGCAGCAGGCAGAAAAGCCACGCCGCCGCCTGATGGATCCGCGTCACTCGGCCATACTAGCGGTACGTCTACGTGTGAGGACTCCAGCCATGACCAAGCCCATCATCCGGCCTCGATACATCGCGCTCGCGCTCGGGTCGGTTGCCCTGCTCGTCGGCGCCTGCGGTCGAACCGTCGACCTCGCCTCGAGCGACGGCGGCGTCGACGGCGCGACGGGCAGTCCGCCCGCTGCTGACGCGCTCGCACCGTTCGATGGCAGCATCACGCCGCTGGTCGACGGCAGCGTCGCGCAGCCGGACGCGGGGCCGCCTCCGGTCGTTCCGTGCGCGGACGCAGGCATGGCGTGCCCGATGCCTCCGTCCGAGTGCCTCGACGA
>JAYTZB010001204.1:0-2718 GCA_043742085.1 Polyangiaceae bacterium | reverse complement strand
GCCTCGCGCTCTCCGTTCCGCACCACCTGAGGCTGCGCGCGACCGCCGAGCACGAGCGCAAGCGCGTCGACGACCATCGACTTGCCCGCGCCGGTCTCGCCGGTGAGGACGTTGAAGCCCGAGCCGAGCTCGAGGACCTGGTGCTCGATGAGAACGACGTTGTCGATGGTGAGCGAGTGCAGCATTCGCGGGGCCGTCTTCGTTACCGCAGGGCGCGCTCGCCTGCTACCCGCATCGAAGGCCACCGCGATAGGCTGCGCGGATGACGACGCGAATCCTCCTCATCCGGCACGGCGCGACGGTGCTCTCGGCGGAAGATCGGTTCGCCGGCTCGACCGACGTCGAGCTCTCCGACGAGGGGCGGCGGCAAGCACGGAGCCTCGCGGAGCGTCTCGCTTCACTCCCGATCACCGCCGTCTATGCGAGCCCGATGAAGCGCACGAGCGAGACCGCTTCGATCGTCGCCTTGCCGCTGTCGCTCCAGCCGATCGCCGACGACGGCCTCCGCGAGATCGGTCACGGCCGCTGGGAGGGCCTCACCCGCAAGGAGGTCGAGGCTCGGTATGCCGAGGAGTACGGCGCCTGGGAAGAGGACCCCTTCACGTTCGCGCCCGAGGGCGGCGAATCCGGGCTCTCGGTGATGGCGCGCGCGCTCCCGGTCGTGCGGGCCATCGTCGTGAAGCACCCCGGCGAGACGGTGGCCGTGGTCTCGCACAAGGCCACGATCCGCCTCGTTCTCTCGAGCCTCCTCGGCATCGAGGCCCGCGGATACCGCGACCGGCTGGACCAAGCGCCGGCCTGCCTCAACATCGTCGACTTCAAGGACCCCGTGCGTGCGAGGCTGATGCTCTACAACGACACGTCACACTACGCGGAGCAGACGCACCGCGCCGAGGGGCAGCTCTCGAAGTGGTGGGACGCCAAATGACTTCCGCGTCAGGACACCAAAAGACAGCGTTGCACACACTTCCCTACTAGTTTTGTAACTGTCGAGTTTCATGAGTGAAATGCGGCAATTCTTGACGTACGCGACTTTGCGCCACTAGCCTGCGCGCCCGTCGTGCGACGTGCTCGGCGAAGGGCAAAATGGCCGCGAAAGCTTCTGCGAAAACGTCCAAAAAGGACACCGTGACCAACGTTCCCGAGCCGGTCGGGGCGCGTGGCGTGACTGGACCCAAGGGCTCCAAGCGCAAGCTTGCGGTCGCTGCCCCGCCCCGCCCCGTCGAGCCTCCGCCCAAACAGCTGACGCTCGAAGAACGGTGGGCCTCGCTCCAGGAGCGCCTGCTCAAGGCCGAGCCGGAGTTCCAGCGCGCCTACCAGGAGAGCCTGGATATGTCGTGGATCTACCACGACAGCGCGCTCGAGGGCTCCGTCTACACGCCGATCGAGCTGCGCTCGGCCGTCGACCGCATCGACGGCGGCGCGGGCGGGGGCGGAGGCGCAAGCGGCTCAGCCGGCGGCGGCGCCATGGGCTTCGCGCCCGCGGGGAGCGCCGGCGCCGCCAGCAGCTCCATGAGCGGCATGGCCGGGGGCGGCGGCACCGACTCGAGCATCCAGCCCATCTGCGAAGAGATCCGCAGGCATCGTGAGGCGCTCGAGTTCATTCGCGACTTCGCGACGAAGAAGCGGATGCCGATCACCATCGACGTCGTCAAGAAGATCTACCTCATCCTCCATCCGGAAGAGGGCGACATCAAGACGGTGAAGTACCGGAAGGACATCCCGCAGCATCGGCTGTACTTCCACGAGTACGCACCGCCCGACAAGATCACCTACAAGGTCCGGCAGATCCTGGACTGGACCAACGATCCCGAGACGCGCCGCACCCGCAGCGCCGTCCGCATCGCAGCGCGCGCGCACTACGATCTCCTGCGCGTGTTTCCGTTCACGACCGACAGCGGCAAGGTCGCTCGTCTGTTCATGAACCTGCTCCTGCTCCGCAACGGGTTCCCCCCGGCCATCGTTCATTCGACGGAGCGCCAGCGCTATTACGAGGCGCTCAAGGGCGCGAGCGCGGTCATGACCCAGATCGTCCACGAGTCGATCGAGAACAACCTCGCCTCGGTCGAGAAGCTGCTCGAGGCTCACGAGAGCAAGGGCTACGCCGTCAAGGTCTGAGGGGTCGCGCGCGAGCGAGGGATGCTGACCAAGCGGATCATCCCGTGCCTCGACGTGAAGGACGGACGCGTCGTCAAGGGCGTGAAGTTCGTCGACCTGCGTGACAAGGGCGACCCGGCCGAGCACGCGCGCCGCTACGACGAGGAAGGCGCGGACGAGATCACGCTGCTCGACATCACTGCCACGACCGACGGCCGTCGCGCGATGCTCGACGTCATCGCCCGCACCGCCGACGAGACCTTCACGCCGCTCACGGTGGGCGGGGGCGTGCGAGCCGAGGCCGACGTGGAGGCGCTCCTCGGCGCCGGAGCCGACAAGGTCAGCCTCAACTCCGCGGCCGTGGCGGATCCCGAGCTGGTGCGCCGATGCGCGGATCGCTGGGGATCGCAGGCGATCGTCGTGGCCATGGACGTCCGTAGGACGGCAGGTCACGACCCCGGCCAGGCCGGTTTGCCAACGAATTGGGAAGTCGTGACCCACGGTGGTAGGACTCGGACGGGTCTCTCGGCTCGCGCGTGGGCAGAACGAGTCGCGGAGCTAGGCGCCGGCGAGATCCTGCTCACCAGCATGGACCGCGATGGCACACTCAGCGGATACGAC
>JAYTZB010001203.1:0-1646 GCA_043742085.1 Polyangiaceae bacterium | reverse complement strand
AAGTGGGAAGACGCCCCGCTCGTGCCGCTCACCGTGTTTCGTCAGGGCACGTTCGTCGAGATGAGCATCCCTCGTGCGTCGATCGGCGCGCCTTCGAAGATCCAGCTCGTGATGAACATGCTCATCGAGAACGGCAACGACTTCACGTACGCCGGCGTCCCGTCGACGGCATTCGTGGACGGCATCGACCCCGACTTCACGCACTACTTCGAGGTCGATCTCACCGATCTCGCGAAGGCACCGAACAGCTACCTGCCGAAGTAGGTCAGCGCTGGATGCGTCGCCCTTCGCCGCGCCGTAGCGCGTCGAGGATCTGGCTGCCCAGCGTCTGCACGTTCAGCGGAAGCGAGATCGTGATCAGCTCCGCGCCGCACGCGCCCGCGAGCTCGAGCAGCTCGGGCATGCCCGCTTGCGGCCCGCCCGCCGGCAGCGCGACGACCAGCGGAAGGATGTCGGAGATCTTCGCGCAGGCCTCCTTGATGTCCGCGACGATCACCGCATCGAGCGGCCGCACCGCGTTCTTGCAGGCGCGAGCGGTCGGCTCGTCGAGTCCGACGAGCAAGCAGCGATACACCGTTCGGAGGTCGACGGTCTTGTGCGGGTCACTCACGCCCCGAAGGATATCGCGATTTCGAGCCGCAAGCGCGCCGTCGTTCAGCGCTCGCTGCTGCCCACGCTCTTCTGCCACTGGAGGCAGTGCTGGTCGCTGCAGAGGACGAAGGCGTTCGGATCGGTCGCCCACGTGCCACGGAAGCCCTCGCCAGCGGCGACCGGCGACGCGCCGCGGTCGTCGCGAATACGCAGGCCGTTCGCGGTGCACGTGCCGTCGTGGTCACGCTCGAGCGTCATCGTTTGCGGTCCGGTGCCATCGGCCTTCGGGCGCGTGTACGTGCCCTCGCACGTCTCGAAGAGCGGCTGCGTCGTGGAAGCGGTGGTCTCGGCGTCGTCCGAGGCGCTCGCGGGGGCGGCGCAGGCGAACAGCGTGACGGAAGCGACGGACACGACGAAAAGGGCCGAAAGGCGGGGGAAGATGTTCATGATGCGCCCTCGTCGGGCGCTCGACGCCGGAGTTGCCTGAAATCTGCAGCGGGCGGCCGGTCTTCGCCGATTTCGAGCGGTCAGAACGTCATCTGGGCCTGGATCTTCAGGACGTGGTCGTCCGGGAAGGTCTCCAGGTTCTGCTGGCCGGTGCGCAGGCGGATGCGCTCGTTATAGAGGTACCGCGAGTACTGGATGTAGAGCATCTCGCGCGTGATGAAGCTCGTGAAGAACGCGAGCCGCGGCGAGACGATGCGGAAGCTGTTCGCGCTGTCATCGACGTCGAGGACCACGCGGTCGTAACGAAGCGACGCGCTCATCCACTCGGTGATGCGATAGCCGCCCTCGGCTCCGTACTTGAACGCCTTCTTCTCGTCGCGGTTCAGCAACGGGTCCACGCTCGTCTGCTTGCTCTGCACGAACGTGTAGACACCGAAGAGGCTCGCGGTGATGTCGCCGTTCCACGGGAGCGGCGAGCCTCGGCCCGTCCAGCCCTTGGTGATGTCGGCGAGCGAGAGGTCGTACTGGAACCCGACGTTCCAGAGGGATCCGGTGCCGTTCTCGCTCGACTGCGTCCCGAGGTAGTTCTCGGTGATGCCGCGGCCGCC
>JAYTZB010001202.1:0-8394 GCA_043742085.1 Polyangiaceae bacterium | reverse complement strand
TCAGCTCCCCAGGCGAGCGCTTCGAGCCACCGTGAGGCTCCCTTCGTGACGAAGAACCCGAAGGTCGACAGCACGGACGTGTACGCGTTCAAGAGCTACGAGACCGGTCGCGCGGGCTACGTGACCCTCATCGCGAACTACCAGCCGTTCCAGGACTCCTACGGCGGCCCCAACTACTTCGCGCTCGATCCGGAGGCTCTCTACGAGATCCACGTCGACAACGACGGCGACGGCGTCGAGGACGTCACGTTCCAGTTCCAGTTCCAGAATGCGCTCAACGCGGGCGGCGGCGCCGGCCAGTGTGCACTCTGCAACCTTCCCGTCACGCTCGACGGCGTCACCAAGACCAACTCGGTCTCCCTGCTGAACGTCGGCGGCGTCGGCCCGGCGGTCACCGACACGGGGGCGCTCCACGTCGTGGAGACCTATTCGTTGAAGATGGTCACGGGCGATCGTCGCACCGGCACGGTGACGCCGCTCGGCGGGACGTTCCACAAGCCGACGGACAACATCGGCACCACCAGCATCCCCGACTACACCACGTACGCGAACAACCACATCACGTCGTTCGACATCCCCCCTGCGGCCATCGCCGGCTGCGCGGCGCCCGCCGGCACCCAGCCGCGCGTGTTCGTCGGCCAGCGCGCCGAGAGCTTCGCGGCAAACATCGGCGTCATCTTCGACCTCCTCCAGACGCCGTCGCAGGGCTTCTTCAACGCCATCACGCAGTCGCTCGGCGCCGACTCGGTCGCAGGCCGCGGCCGCAACGCAGCTCGCCCCGCGGACATCGGGCTCCTCTCGGGCAAGAACATCACCACGCTCGCCATCGAGATTCCGGAGAAGTGCCTCGTCAAGGGTACCCAGCCCGTCATCGGCGTCTGGACCACGGCGAGCGTCCGGCAGGCGCGCGTCATCAATCCGGCGCCCACGTACGGACTCCCGGCGAAGGAAGGCGGCGCATGGACGCAGGTCTCGCGCCTCGGCATGCCCCTCGTCAACGAGGTCGTCATCGGCCTCAAGGACAAGGACACGTTCGGTGGAGCGGCGCCCAAGGGCGACGTCGCGTTGGCCGACTACGTCACTCACCCCACGCTGCCCAAGCTCATCGAGGTCCTGCACGGCGCGCGAGGCGCGATGGCCCCGAAGAAGACCCGCGCGGACCTCGTTGCGACGTTCGGCACCGGTCTCTCCGTCACGCTCGTCGACGGCACCAAGGTGGACTTCACGAAGAACACCATGGGCGTGCACGAATACATCCGCCTCAACACCGCGGCCCTCCTCGGCCCCGCGACGAGCAAGGCAGACCAGATCGCCAAGGCGAACGGTCTCGGCGCGCTCGGTTGCTTCACCGCTGACCGCCATGTCGACACCGCGGCTGCCGCGTGCGACCTCCAGGGATTCCCGAACGGTCGCCGTCCCGGTGACGACGCGCTCGACATCACCCTCCGCGTCGCCATGGGTGCGCTCTTCGACAACGACGCAGACGCACCGAACCGCAACGTCGCCTTCACCGACGTGAACTTCAACGGCCCCGAGCAGTTCGGCGACAAGTTCCCCTACCTCAACGATCCGAACGCGGGCAACACGTCCGGCGACCCCGCCGCGCGGAAGAACTGAGGCAGCCGATGAAGCACCTCAAATGGGCTCTCTTGATTACAGGCGCCATCGCTTGCAGCGGTCTCGCTGTAGCGTGCGGTGACGACGAACAGGCCGCCAATCCGGGGCTCGATGCCGGCAGCGACACCGGCCCCGGACCGGACACGGGGCCTGGCCCCGACGGCGGGCCGGACAGCGGCTGCACGTTTGCCACGTACGTGATCGGCCTCGTCAACACGTCGACGACTGCGACCGCGCAGCCGGACACGACGCTCGGAGCCGGATGCAAGGACTCCACGGATCAAGCGGAGTTCAAGTCGCTGTTTCCGTGATCGCGTGAACGACTCTGTGTGACGGAGCCCCCGGCGCCTCAGGCACCGGGGGCTTCTGCGCGTGCGTCGCCTGCGTGCGCGTCGCGCTCAGAAGGACTTGAACAGCTCTTTGATCTTCGCGGCCTCGGCGGCGCCGGTCCGCTCATCGGCCGCGTACACGGCGCATGTGGTCGCCTTGTTACGAAAGATCTCGCGCCCTTTGATGGCCTTGTTCTCGCCGAACGAGATCCCCTTGATGGCGGACGCCTCGTCGTCGAACTCGCAAACGACGACGTGGACATCCTTCTTCGTTCGAACCTTGTCGCAGTAACGAGCGCCGACGACGAACCCGGCGACCTGGAGCTCCTCGTCTACCTCCACGCCCTTCTTCTTCATGCTCGCGAACACGCTGTCGGCGGTAGGCTCGATCTTGAGCCGAGTGTCACGCTCCTTCTGCAGGCGCGTGAAGAGGTCTGCGGTCGCGTTCGGGTCACCGAGCGGCGCGGGTGGCTTCCCGGCGCCCGCGTCCATCGTCATGGCGGCCGCGGCAGGCGAGGCCCCGTCCGGCGCGTCGACCGCGCGCGTCGACCCTGCATCGACGACGGAAGAGTCGGCGGGTCCGGACCGGCGTCCGCTGAGGAAGGCGACGACGGCGATGGCGATGCCGCCACCCGCGAGGAGAGCGATGTTGCGGGTCGGGAGCATGCCGCGCATCAAAGCGATCCACGGAGCCGAAATCAAGCGCCAGCTTCGCGGACGCATCCGGAGCGTGTCGAACGCGCGCGGGTCCGGGCACCGCTTGCTCCACGATACGGTCTAGAATCCCCAGCCCATGGAGCGTCGCACCATCATCTCGGTCGGAGCGCTGGCGGGGGCAGTCGCGCTGCTCGCGGCGCTCTTCGGCAGCGCGCCGCGCGCCGCTGCCTTCGCACCGAGGGTGCCGGCGGATGCCAACGAGGTCCTCGAGTCGCGTCCCGCCGGGGCGAATGACGGTCGCAGCCGCGAGATCGTCGGCCTGCGAAGGGCTCTCGCAGCCACGCCACGGGACCTGCCACGCGCCCTTCGCCTCGCGCACCTCGACATCGTGCTCGCGCGCGAACGCTCGGACCCTCGCTATCTCGGCCACGCGCAGGCCGCGCTCGCTCCGTGGTGGGGCGAGGAGGCGCCGCCCGTCGACGTCCTCGTCCTCCGCGCCACCATCCGGCAGTCCTTGCACGACTTCGATGCCGCACTGGTCGATCTCGACCGCGCCGTCGCCGTGGCCCCCGACCATGTCCAGGCCTGGCTGACGCGCGCGGTGGTGCTGGGCGTCCGTGGCCGCTACGCAGAGGCAAGCGAGAGCTGTCGCCGGCTCGTGCCGCTCACCACCAACCTGGTGGCGACGGTCTGCCAGTCGGGCATCGACAGCGTGACGGGCCACGCCGCGGACGCCTACAAGCGCGTAGCGGAGGCGCTGGCGCACGTCGAGGCGCCGTCCCCGGACGAGGAGGCATGGGCGCGATCGTCGCTCGGTGAGTATGCGACGCGTGTCGGGAAGCTCGACGACGCCCAGCGCGAGCTCGCTCGCACGCTGGAGATCGATCCCAGCGACAGCTATGCCCGCGCCGCTGCCGCCGATCTCTTCCTCGATCGCGGACGGCCGAAGGAGGCGCTGGCGCTCGTTCGCGGCAAGGAGGTGAACGACACGCTCCTCCTTCGCATCGCGGTCGCCGAGCATCGGCTGGGCTCGCCCGAGGCGACGAGCCACGCCGCAGCGCTCGGCGCACGTTTCGACGCGAGTCGACTGCGCGGCGACGTCGTTCATCGCCGCGAGGAGGCCCGTTACTGGCTCGAGGTGCAGGGCGATCCGGGGCGCGCGCTGGTGCTGGCGCTGGCCAACTGGGACGTCCAGAAGGAGCCTGCCGACCTGCGCATCCTGCTCGACTCGGCGCTGGCGGCGAAGCGCCCGGCCGACGTGGCACCTGCTCTCGCGTGGCTCGCCGAGACGAAGCTCGAGGATCCGTTCATCGCGAAGACGGCCGCCGAGCTCCGCGGAATGGCGGCGCGATGACCATGCGCACGCTGGTCGCGCTCGCGCTGGGCTTCGTCATCCTCTCGATCTCGCCTCGCGCGCTCGCGCACAAACCAAGCGACAGCTACCTGTCGCTCTCGGTGGATGCTGCGGTGATCCACGGCCGATGGGACATCGCGATTCGCGACCTCGACTACGCGCTGGATCTCGACGCCGATGCCAACGGCAACATCACCTGGGCGGAGGTGCGCGATCGTCAGTCGGAGATCACGTCCTATGCGCTGGCGCGGCTCACGGTGCGCGGAGACGAGGAGGTCTCGTGCGCAGCCACCCCGTCCCCGGCCGGCATCGCGGTCGTCTCGCACTCGGACGGAAGCTACGTGGTCCTCCGATTCGATGCGCAATGCACGCGTGACGTGAGGAGCCTGGGCGTGGACTACCGGCTGTTCTTCGACGTCGATCCCCAGCATCGCGGCATCACGCGCATCGAGGGCGCGGGCACGACCCGCACGCACACGTTCTCGAGCAGCGAGCACGAAGCGAGGTTCTCGCTCGCCGATGCGGGGCGCATGCGTGCTCTCGGATCCATCGTCAAACAAGGCGTCCTGCACATCTGGACCGGTTACGACCACGTGCTCTTCCTGCTGGCGCTGCTCCTTCCGAGCGTGCTCCGTCGCGAAGGGCACACGTGGCGACCGGTGCCGCGCTTGCGACCGGCGCTGCTCGACGTGCTCCGCATCGTGACCGCCTTCACGGTAGCGCACTCGATCACGCTGAGCCTCGCGGCGCTCGAGATCGTGACGCTTCCGTCGCGTCTCGTCGAGTCGGTCATCGCGGCCAGCGTGGTCCTCGCCGCCGTGAACAACGTGGTGCCCGTGCTGCGACAGGATCGATGGATGGCGGCCTTCGTGCTGGGGCTCATGCACGGCTTCGGCTTCTCTGCGACGTTGATGGATCTCGATCTGCCGCGCTCGAACCTCCTGCCGACCCTCTTCGGCTTCAACCTGGGCGTCGAGCTCGGGCAGATCGCCATCGTCGCGGTCTTCGTGCCGCTCGCGTATTCGGTGCGCCGCAGCGTGGCATATCGACGTTTCGCGCTCGTCGCGGGAAGCTGCGTCATCGCCGTGCTTGCGATGATCTGGTTGATCGAGCGGGCCTTCCTGATCAAGATCATCTCGTGACGCCGATCGACGATGGCGACTACCGTTGCCCGTGAGGATCCGATGAAAGCGAACGACCCGATCGATCTCTCGAACGCTTGCGCGCACGTCACGGCGTCCATGCCTCGCAGCGCGCATCGACCGACCGCCGGGTGCAAAGAGTGCCTCGCGATGGGAAGCCGTTGGGTCCATCTGCGTATCTGCCTGACGTGCGATCACGTGGGCTGCTGCGACGACTCTCCCAACAAGCACGCCACCGCGCACAACAAGGCCACCAAGCATCCCGTGATCACGTCCGGCGAGGTCGGCGAGACCTGGGCCTACTGCTACGCCGACGATCAGTTCCTATCGGCCGGCTGAGCCATGAGCCAGGGCACACCGGCCACGAACATGCGCGAGAGCCGGCGCGCGCAGATGTTCCCGGTGCTCACCGCGGCGCAGATCGCTCGCGTCCGTGCGGCCGGCTCCGAGCAGAGCTTCGCGGACGGCGCGATCGTCTTCGACGCGGGCGACCGGGGCGTGCCCTTCTTCGTGGTGCTCGAAGGAACCCTCGAGATCGTCTCTCCTCACGACGATCGCGAGGACGTGGTCACGGTGCACCACGCCGGCGAGTTCACCGGGGAGGTGACGCTCCTCTCCAATGGCCGCGCGCTGGTACGAGCCCGCGCCAAGGGACCGCTCCGCGTGCTTCGCGTGACGAGCGAGGGCGTTCGTTCGCTCGTGCAGACGGACCCCGACCTCAGCGAAGTGCTGGTGCGCGCCTTCATCCTGCGTCGCATGGGGCTGCTCGACGCGAAGGCGGCAACGCCGTCGTCGTCGGCTCGCGCGACTCCGCACCGACGCTCCATCTCCAGGCGTTCCTCGAGCGGAACAACTATCCGTATCGCTACCTCGACGTCGGCGTCGATCCCGACGTCGACGTCATGCTCGAGAAGCTGCACGTTGCCGTCAGCGAGGTCCCGATCGTCATCTGCGGTGCGGGACACGTCATGCGTAACCCGAGCCACGCGGAGGTCGCCGATCGCCTCGGCCTGAACGAGGTGATCGAGCCCGGCGTCGTGCACGACGTCGTGATCTGCGGCGCCGGTCCTGGCGGGCTCGCCGCGGCCGTCTACGGCGCGTCCCAACTCGCAGTGGCTCGAGGGCTGCGTCTCCCTGGACGAGCGGAGCTTCGTGAAGACCGGCTCCGAGCTGAGCGCCGACGACCTGCGCGAGCGGCGGTGGCCGTTGAAGCGTAGCCCTCATCTGTTCGAGACGAGCCACCCGCGCATCTTCGCGGTGGGCGACGTTCGCTCGACCAGCGTCAAGCGCGTCGCCTCCGCGGTCGGCGAGGGCTCGGTGTGCATCCAGCTCGTGCACGAATCGCTCAGCGAGTGATGCCGGCGAGCTCGCGATGGAGCTTCAGCCCCGCGCCGATGGTGCCGGCCACGCTGGGCAGGCCCGCCGTCGCGTTCACCATCCACAGGTTCTCGAGCGACGTGCGGAACGGGCGCCGATGCACGCCCATGTTGGCGGGCGTGAGCGCTGCGCCGTAGGCATTTCCCGCGGGCGCGCCGCAGAAGCGCGCGTTCGTCGCGCCGGTCCCGGTGACGCGCAGCGCGAGATGCTCGCGGAGCCGAGGCACGTAGCTCGCCTCCAGGATGTCGAGCAGGTTCTCGCGGATCCTCTTCTTCTCGAGGTTGTACGCGCGGCGATCGCTCTGCCGGAGGCTGGCGAAGCGCGCGTGGTCACAGGCCGTCGCCACCTCCAGGATCTGGTGATCGGGCGGGCACAGTCCGGGCTCGGGCGAATGCAGCGTCGGCGTCGAGAGGAACAGCCACGGGTTCGAGAGGTCATGCCGGACGAGCTGGTCGTCGTACATGCGGTTGATGTCCTCGTGCGGGTAGTGCCACACGTTGAACGAGCCGAAGCCGTGCTCGCGGAGATCGAGGCCCTTCACCGCGAGGTACATGGTGAACGTCGCGCACGAGTAGTCGTATTTCAGGTGGCGTCGATCGCGGGCGCCGAAGTGATGCGCTCCGGCGAGCTGGGCGGTTCGCTGCGGATCCACGTTCGACACGTAGCGATCGGCGGTGAAACGGCGGCCATTCGTGGTGGAGACGCCGCATACTCTTCCGGCCTCGACGTGGATGCGATCGACCTCGTGCTCGAGGAGAATGGCGCAGCCCGGGGCGTTGCGGATGGTGTCGGCGATGGTGTCGACGAAGTGGAAGAAGTGATGGCGCGGGTAGTAGGCGCCGCGGTCGTAGCCGCAGACCAGCGCGACGTGCAGGATGAACGACACGTCGCGCGGCGGCAGCAGGTAGTCGCCGCTCTGACCGGCGAGGATGGCGCGGAGCCGCGGCGGCATGTGGACGTGGTCGTAGAAGTCCTCGAGCGTCCAGCGCGCGTAACGCGCGAGGTGGCGATACCGATGGAGGTTCACGAGCAGCGACCACGGCGTGAGCTTCGAAGGCAGCTCGTCGTTCTGCGATAGCTCCCGAGCGATCGCTGCGATGGTGCTGAAATACCGACGGATCGGCGATCGCCACTGCGGGTAGCGCCGCGTGAGGCGCTCCTCGAACTTGGTGAGCCCGTTGGGGATGCGGAAGCGCTCACCCGCGACGACGACGTGATCGAAGCCCTCGGGATCGAGGCGCAGGAAGGGGACGCGATCGGCGACGCCGAGCTCGCTGAGCAGCTCGTGGACGCTCTCGCCTTCGCCGCAGCTGAAGATGTAGTGGACCTGCGCGCAGAAGCGGAAGCTCTTCAGCGTGAAGGTGTGGGCGTAGCCGCCGGCGACATCGTGCGCTTCCACCACCAGGACGCGTCGACCGGATTTCGCAAGAAGCGAAGCGACGGTGAGCCCGGCCATCCCGGCGCCGATCACGAGGTCGTCGTAGTGCTCCGTCATCGAGGCCAGCCGGCGTACCACGACGACGCGCGCGCGCGCAGGACTTGCGCGTCGCCGCAGGGGATGCGCGGCCGCCGTCGAGACCGTGCCCGTCCGGCCGGGGCGGCCGCCTGGCCGCCCGCTTGCATCGTCCGACCGCATCATGACCAGCGCTCGCGCTTCCCCGGCCTTGGTGCCGCGCGGCGAAATCGTCATCGACCTGCTCCGGCCCGCGGCGTATCCCGCGCCGGGACCGCTGCGGGTCGAGCTGCGCGAGACGCACGTGTCCTGGGTCTTCTTGACCGAGGGCGAGGTCTTCAAGATCAAGAAGCCGGTGAGGCTCCCGTTCCTCGACTTCAGCACCCTCGAGGCGCGACAGCACGCGTGCGAGGCCGAGCTGCTCCTGAACACGCGCCTCGCGGTCGGCGCCTACCTCGGCCTCGT
>JAYTZB010001201.1:0-3117 GCA_043742085.1 Polyangiaceae bacterium | reverse complement strand
AAAGCGGGGAACCCCGGCGCTTTTCCGCGCCAGCCGGTGGGGAGACGAATTGGTACACGGGCGAAATGGCTCGTGTAGTCTTCTCCCTGGCGTCCACCGTGCGTCGGTCGCCTTTTGGATGAAACCGATCGAGGAGCTTCTGAAGAACCTCGGGCGAGCCGAGGTGCTCGAGTTCGGGCTCGTGACCAATCGGTTGCCGAGCGTCAACATCGGGGGAAAGTTCGAGCCCGTCGACGACGAGGCTCCTACGACGGATGTCCTCTTGCAGATGCTCGTGACGATGGGCGGCAGCCGCTACGTCGAGCAGCTCAGCGAACGGCCCGTGCAATGGACGACACGCCTCGACGGCGTCGGCGTGATCGCGGTCGCCGCCATCATGCGCAAGGACATCGTGCAGGCGAGGTTCACGGTCGCGCGCCGCGACACCTCCATGTCGAAGGCGCCGCCCGGGCCTGGCGCTCCACAGCCCTCGGGTGCTCCGCCGGCCGCCGCGCCCGCGCAGCAAGCGGCCGCCAACGCCGTCGCCGCGGCCGCGGCCGCGGTGGTCGCGCAGCAGTCTCGTCCCGGAGCCGGAGCCGCGGGAGGTCCGGGCGCAGAGCTCCGTCGAACGCAGCTCGGTACCGGCGGTCCGCAGCCGAACCAGCCGCCCTCGGCAGGCGCGGTCCAGGCCGCCCCGGGGAAGGCCGGAGCTCCGAGCGCGGGCGCGCAGCCCGTGGCAGCCGCGAGCGGCGTCGCGGGCGCGGCGGGTCAATCATCGGGAGGCCAGAAGGCAGCGCCGGTCGCCACGCAGAGCCAGCCGCACACGAAGGCTGCGGCGCAGCAGACGCAAGCGATGCCGGTCCCAGGCTCATCCGCGGCGAGCTCGGGCGCGAGCCCCGCGGCCCCGCCGGTCGCGCCCGGATCGTCTCCTTCGGCAGCCGCCCCAGGTCCGCTCGCGGGCGCCGTTCCGCCGCCCGACGACTGGGACGACGACGACGAGCCGACCGTGCAGACGCTCTCGCCGCCGGTCGCGCCGCCCCAGCATCAGCAGGCGCAGGCGCATCAGGCGGCGCAGGCGCAGCAGGCGCAGCAAGCCGGCCCGGGCGAGGATCCGAAGCCGAAGCCCGCGCGCAAGCCGGGTGAGGTTCCTTCACTCTCGCCGGGCGCGACCGCGCAGCCGTCCATTGCCCAGGAAGAGAAGGCCGCCGAGGATCGCAAGGCTGCCGAGGAACGCCTCGTGGCCGAGCGCAAGGCCGCCGACGAGCGCAAGGCCGCCGAGGAGCGCGCCGCTCACGAACGGAAGATCATCGAGGAGCGCGCGGCCGCGGAGCGCAAGGCCGCCGATGACCGCAAGGCCGCCGAGGAGCGCAAGCTCGCGGAGCAGCGCAACGTCGCCGAGCGCGCCGTGCAGGAGCGCGTCGCCGCCGAGCGTGCCGCCGTGGAGAAGCGCGGCGCCATCGAGCGCGCCGCCGCCGATCGCGCGGCGCAGGCCGAGCGCGCCGCTATCGAGCGAAAGGCGGCGGAGCGCGCGAAGGTCGAGCGCCGCATCTCGACGCCCACCTCGGTCGACGCCGTCGACGTCGAGATCACCACCTCCGATTCCGGCACGCGTCCCGTCTCTGGCACTGGCACTGGCGCGGGCGCGGGCGCGGGCGAGCTCGAGCTCGATCCGATCGACAACACCGTCGAGCTGACCGCGCCGCCCAACGCTGCAGTCGCGCAGCAGATGTTGAGCCGCGCCACCGCGCCCATCGCATCGGCGGCGGTCCCGTCCGCGATCCCGTCGACCACCCCGTCGGCCGCGAACGTCGCCGAGAAGGACCGCCCGCGCCCGGACGGCGCGCTGGTCTCGTTCCTCGCCATGGCGGTGTCGGCACGCGCCACGGACATCCACATCGTCGCGGGTCGTCCGCTGCTCATTCGCGTGGCCACCGATCTGCTTCCGCGCACGCAGGCCGTCGAGGCCGAGCACGTCGAGCGCATCGTGCGCGAGATCGTCCCGGTGCGGCTCCGCGAGACGCTCGATACCGACGGCGCTTGCGACTTCGCCATCGACCACGCGCAGCACGGGCGCTTCCGGGTCCACGTCTCGCGCCAGCGCACCGGCTTCAAGCTGAGCATGCGCGTCATTCCTCGCGAGATCCCCACGCTCGCGACGCTCGCCCTGCCGGAGGGGGTCGGCGCGGCCGCGAAGTACGGCCAGGGTCTCGTCCTCGTCACCGGCCCGGCAAGTCACGGCAAGACCAGTACGCTCGCCGCCATCGTCGACATCCTCAACCGCGATAGTGCCCGCCACGTCCTCACCGTCGAGGATCCGGTCGAATACATTCATCCTCGCAAGCGCGGCCTCATCAGCCAGCGCGAGATCGGGGGTCACACGCGGTCGTGGGGTTCGGCGATGAAGGCGGCGCTCCGCGAGGACCCCGACGTCATCGTGATCGGCGAGCTCCGCGATGCCGAGACCACGCGCCTCGCCATCGAGGCCAGCGAGACCGGCCACCTCGTCATTGCGACGATGAGCACGCCGAGCGCGGCGAAGACCGTGGACCGCGTCATCGATCTGTTCCCGCCCGCTGAGCAACCCCAGATCCGGACGAGCGTCGCCAATGCCCTCCGCCTCATCATCGGACAGCGGCTCGTCCCCAGCGCCGATCGCACGCGCCTCCACGCCGCCGTGGAGCTCCTGCCCTCGTCGATTGCACTCTACACGTTGATCCGCGACGCCCGCACCTTCCAGATCCCGAGCCTCCAGCAGCGTGGGCGCGCGCAAGGTGTCGTGCGGCTCGACGAGTCGCTTGCCGAGCTGGTGCGCGCACAGAAGGTGACGCTCGAAGTGGCAAAGCAGTTCGCCGAGTCTGCGGAGCAGCTCGAGGCCCAGGCCACGCGCAGCGTGCCGGCCGCGTCCGGCGCCGCCGCGAGGAAGGGTTAGCGCGTGGCGAAGATCGATCCCCTGTTCGACGAGCTCATGAAGCGAGGCGGCAGCGATCTTCACCTCGGCGCAGGCTATCCGCCGCTCGCGCGCATCCGCGGCGAGCTGGTGCCGCTCAGCGAGAAGACGCCGGACGCGAAGGAGCTCGAGGAAGTGCTCCTCGAGCTGCTCTCACCCGCGCAGCGCGCGCGGTTGCAGTCCGATCTCGA
>JAYTZB010001200.1:0-2821 GCA_043742085.1 Polyangiaceae bacterium | reverse complement strand
CGTGGCGTGCTGCTCGGGCTGGCGCTCGCGGGGATCGCGGTGGTGACAGCGTTGCTGCATGCGCTGCGGGTCGGGATCTGCGAGCTCTGGGGTGCGCTGCTCTACTTCGTGCTGACCGCGGGGATCGGCTGCGTGATGGGCGGCGTCTGGGGCGCGGTGGTGGGCGAGACGGTGGCGGCGCTCGTGCGTCGGGGCCGCATCGTGAAGCCGCGGCGGAGAGCTGCGGTCGTGGTGGTGCTGTCGCTGGCGGGGCCGCTCGGGTGCGCGGCGATCAGCGTGGGCCGCTTCTTCACGTCGCCGATGATCTTCGCGTACGACCCGTTCGTCGGATATTTCAGCGGCACGCTCTACGACACGGTGATCGACGCGGGGACCGCGCTGCTCACGTATCGCGTGGGGTCGTTCGCGACGCTCTGCGCGGTGGCGCTCTTCGCGTCGGTGCTCGAGCGGCGTGACGATCGACCCTTCGGGCTGGTGCTCGATCTGCGCACGACGACGCCGCGCGCGCGCGCCGCGCTGGCGCTCGCGGCGACGCTGGCGAGCGTGGGGATCATCGTCGCGGGGTCGAAGCTCGGTCACTTCAGCACGGCGGGGTCGATCGCGACGGACCTCGGCGCCGAGAAGCACGGCGCGCGCTGCGACGTGGTGTATCCGAGCACGACGCGTGAGCAGGAGGCGAACCTGCTCGTGAAGGACTGCGACGAGGAGGTCGCTGCGGTCGAGAAGCGCCTCGGCGCGACGGGACCGGCGCGCGTGCGGGCGTTCTTCTTCCGCGATGCGGACGACAAGAAGCGGCTGATGGGCGCCGCGCACACGTACATCGCCAAGCCGTGGCGCGAGGAGGTCTATCTCCAACTCGGCGGTTATCCACATCCGGTGCTGGGCCACGAGCTCGCGCATGTCATCTCCGGCAGCTTCGGTCGTGGGCCGTTCAAGATCGCCGGCGACGTGGGCGGCCTGTTACCGAACCCCGGTCTCATCGAGGGCATGGCGGTCGCGGCATCCCCCGACGACGAGGATCTCACCGACGCGCAGTGGGCGCGCGCGATGATGCAGATCGGCATCCTGCCCGACATGCGCACGATCTTCTCGCTCGCGTTCCTCGGCGGCGCGTCGTCGAAGAGCTACACGCTGGCGGGCGCGTTCATCACGTGGATCGGCGACCGCTTTGGTTTCGACGTGGCGCGGTCCTGGTATGCGGGCGGCGAGATCACGACGCTGACGAAGCTCGATTGGCCGGCGCTCGACGAGGCGTTCAAGGACGATCTGCGGAAGACGCCGCTGCCGGAAGAAGCGGAGAGCTTCGCGCGCGCGAAGTTCGCGCGACCGGGCATCTTCGGGCGAAAGTGTCCGCACGTCGTCGATGCGCTCCGTCATGAGGCCGACGTCTGCCGTGATACGCAGCGCTACGAGGAGGCGATCCGTCTCTATCGTGAGGCGATAGCGAAGGATGCGCACGACTTCGCTTCGCAGAAGGAGCTGGCGACCGTGGAGCGCCGTCATGGCGACCGCGAGCGCGGCAAGGCGCTGCTGACCGATCTGGCGACAGCCGATGAGAAGCGGGTCCCACGTACGACGAAGGACCGTGCGGACGAGGCGCTCGCGGACGCGCAGTTCGTCGACGGCGACTTCGAGGGCGCGGCGCGGCGCTGGGAGGCGCTGGCCGCTCGGACGATCGACGAAGACGTGGCGCGGACGCTCGAGATCAAGGCGCTCGGTGCGCGCGATGATCATGCGCGCGACGCCATCCGCGGCCTTCTGCTGGGCGACCTGAAACATGGTCCCGACATCTTCTGGGGCGGCGTCGACGTGGGCGCGTGGGGCGCGACGGTGCCGTCGGGCCTGGCGAGCTACCTCGCGGGGCGAAACTTCATCGGCCGTGGCTTCTACGAAATCGGCGCGACAGCGCTCGAGGACGCGCTCACGAAGGGCCTCCCGACCGCGCGCGTAACGCGCGAAACGCTGCGCCAGCGCGCGTTCGCAGCGTGCGCACTGAACGATCGGCCTGCGCTCGCAAAGGTCCGCGCGCGCATCGAAGGCCCCGACGACCCCTTCAAAGGCGCGTCGGGCGGCCGCCGCGAATCCACGCTGCGCCTGATCGAGCGCTGCGCCCGCTAGCGCCGGCGTGCGCGGACGCCGGTGGCTGCGCGAGCCATGCGGCGCCGCGCGATCCGCGAGCGCCAGGTTCGACGATCGGCGCGCGCCGACGGCCCGTCCTCCCAAGAACCCGCGCCCCTGTCCGCGGCCACCTCAAATCTGTCCGCGGCCACCCCCACCCCCGGCCATCCCCAAGGTCCAGGCTCCGTAAGCATGCTTACGACTTTCGTAAGCATGCTTACCGACGGGGGAATGAGGGGGTCGGGGCCGGGGCGTCGCGGAGAGGGGGAGTTGGCATTCGGTGTGCTTGGGAAGGGGGTCGCGGCGCGGGGGCGGACGCGCGGGCGCTGTGCTCGGCGACGACGTCGGTCGGTGGCGGAGGCTCCATATGCATCGGGTTTTCTTCTCCGTGAAGCGGGTTCACTTGCGCATCGTCGAGGTGAGCAAGCGCCTCGTCATGCGCTTCGGGCTCACGCCCGCACGCTTCGACATGATGCGCATCGTGCTGATTCACGCGCCCGGTGGTGTCTCGCAGGCCAAGATTCGCGCGCTCCTCGGCGTGTCCGCTGCGACCGTCAGTCGAATGCTCATCGCACTCGAGAAGCTTGGATTCATCGCGCGCGATGCGTGGGGGTACGACGCACGATGCCTCATCGTCACGCTCACCGACCTCGGCAAGAAGCGCGTCAGCGACGCCATGAATGCGCTCGTCGAGCATCCGAAG
>JAYTZB010001199.1:0-3934 GCA_043742085.1 Polyangiaceae bacterium | reverse complement strand
CCGGTGTACGAGAAGAGGTTGAGGACGCGGACGCCGAGACCGGCCCGCAGCCTGCGCGCGACGAGCTCGCCGACGCGCCGCCGGTTCTCGCGCTGATCGAGGAACGCACCGGTCTTCTGCCCGCGCATCACGTCGACGAGGAACGGGACGCCGTGCTCGCTGACACGAACGGACGTCGGCTCGGTGCCGAAGCGTACGGTGACGCTCTTCGTCTCGGTGCGGTCATCGCGATCGGAGGTCCGCTTCGACGTCCGCTCGAGGAGCGTGTGCACGCCCTCGTCGCGCAAGATGCGCTCGACGTCGGCGAGCAGGATCGGCGCGAGCGCACGGGCCGCTTCGCCGTCGATCCGGAGCACCGCGATGTCGCCATAGCGATCGATGACGTAGCCAGGTGTGCGATCCCCCTCGCCGTTGAGGAGGCGGTACGCGGTCGTGCTGCCGTCGGCGAAGAGCTCCTTGCGAAGCGCGATGGCGCGCACGAGTCGGTCGGAAAAGACCGACCCATCGAGGCGTGTGTCGGGACCGACCCCCCATACGCGAAGGGCGATGGGCGAGCCCGGGTCGTAGACGCCGCAGCCGATCGCTTCACCGGTCTCCGCGACGATCGTGACGATCCGAGCATCCGTTCCCTGGGGATGGCGCGACGAATTCTGACCCATGGCCGCCCGGAAGATCCACGGGTGTCCTCGACGGACGGCTTCGAAGCCGTGACGGTTCACCATGACCTTGGCCATCCGCGAGTCAGTGACGACAGGGGCGCCGGCGGGCGAGGCGGGGGTTCGCGGAGGTCGCGTGCGTGTATTCACAGGTAGGACGGCGATTCATAGTCCGCGGCGCAACCTGGCGCAACGAACACCAAAATACGATCGGCGTGTCGTGCGCACGTTGACGGTGGGACGTTCGAGGCGTCCAATGTTCACGCTGCCTGTTCGGGGGTTCTCGGGTCGCGCGAACATTCACGGACCGCGCACGATGCTTGCACTCTTTCGCTTCGTTCCGGGCGCGCGTCAGGCGCATCTGGAGGTGACGGCAGGCACGCCGCCACGCGCTCACGCCAGCACGCCAGCACGGCCAGCACGTCCAGCACGTTACGAGGGCTCATGAGGAAGGGACGCTCACAGAGGAAGACGCGCGGCTCGTTGCCGCCGACCAGCATGCGACCGCGGCTCGCGGGCTCCGCAGCGCCCTCGTCGTCGGGTCCGCAGGTCGTCGTCGGCCACGCGGCGCCCCGCGCGGAAGAGTACGTCGACGGAACGTCGCGCCACGCCGAAGCGCTCGCCGAGGTCCGTGAAACACGGTCCGAACGCGAACGCGAACGCAACGAGCTTGCTTCGCCCGTCGCGAAGCTCGAGCTGGCGGAGCCCGAGCGCCTCGAGCTCGCGCCCGACGAGCACGACGAGCCCGCCGCCGAGCCCGAGCCCGAGCTGGAGCAGACCGCGCGCGTCGAGACGCTGACCTTCGCGGTCGCCGACGCTCCGCCGTCGGCCTTCGACGATCCGTCCGACGACGCAGGTTCTGTGAACGCGAAGGCGGCCGCACCTGTGAAGGCCGGGTCGCGGCCCTCGCACGTCACGTCGCTGCCGACCCCCGAGGAGATGAGCATCCCGCCGATGGGGGATCTCTCGGTCGAGCCGATCGCCGACCGCTTCTTCTCCGAGGGCGAGCTCGTTGCCGCGCGCGCCGATCACGAGGCCGAGGAGTGGGACGAGCGCGCCAACAAGGCGGTTCGCAAGAGCCTGCCCGAGGTCGTGCAGCGTCGTGCACGGTTTGCAAAATACGTCCGCTGGGCCGTCGGCGGCGCTGCCGTCCTCTGCCTCGCCGCGGTCGCGCGTAGCGCGTTGCCGCCGTCGGGAGGCAGTGCACACGGCGCCTCGGCGTCGCTCGCGCAGAGCACCGCGCTCGAGGCACCGGCCTCCAAGGCCGCGTCTGTCGCCGTGGTCGCACCGGTCATCGCCGTCGCCGAGCCGGTCAGCGCGCCGGTCGTCGCCGTTCCTGCCGCCGTCGCGGCTCCCGAGCCGGCCCCAGCTCCCGAGCCCGTGAAGGCAGCCGACCCCGCGGCAGTCCCCGCAGCCGCCGCCGCCGCGCCGGCGGATGCACCGGCGGCGCCCGCCGCCGCCACCAGCGACAAGACCGCGCTCCAGGAGAAGAACGACTCCAGGCGCGCGCTCGAGCGCGGCAAGCTCGCGGACGCCATCGCCGCGGGTGAGCGGTCCGTCGCTCTCGACCCGACCGACGGCGAAGCGTGGCTCCTCCTCGGCGCTGCGTACCAGGAGAAGGGCAAGAACGCGGACGCGCGTCGCTGCTACAGCTCGTGCGTCAAAGAAGGAAAGCGCGGTCCGGTCGGCGAGTGCCGGGCGCTCATCCACTGACGAGCTCGGGGTCCGAGAAGATTTCTCTCCCGCTTTGGACGCGGGATCCCGTCGTGACGAGCCGCGTCCGTTGACAGTGCCCGATCCGACTACTAGGAAACGCGCCAGTCGATCCCTCGGTTTTCTCGTCGCTTTACAGCGAGAGAGGCGGCGCGCGCTTGTTCAAGAAGGTCTGCCTCTTTTCCGGCAACGCCAACCCCGAGCTCGCGCGCGACATCGCCGCGTACCTCGAGACTCCGCTCGGCAAGATCAAGGTCCAGCGCTTCAGCGATGGCGAGACCTTCGTCGAGATCAACGAGAACGTCCGCGGTGTGGACGCCTTCGTGATCCAGCCGACCTGCAGCCCCGTGAACGATCACGTGATGGAGCTGCTGATCATCTCGGACACGCTGCGGCGCGCGTCGGCGGCGACCATCACCGCGGTCATCCCGTACTACGGCTACGCCCGCCAGGACCGGAAGGTTGCCCCGCGCACGCCCATCACGTCGAAGCTGGTCGCTGATCTCATCGAGTCCGCCGGCGTCGATCGCGTCGTGTCGATCGACCTGCACGCCGGGCAGATCCAGGGCTTCTTCACCATCCCGGTCGACCACCTCTACGGCATGCCGGTGATGCTCGAGGAGTACCTGAAGAAGAACTTCGACTCCTCGGCGGTCGTCGTCTCGCCGGATGCGGGCGGCGTCGAGCGCGCGCGCGCTTACTCGAAGCGCCTGAATTCCAGCCTCGCCATCATCGACAAGCGTCGTGAGCGCGCCAACGTCTCGGAGGTCATGAACCTCATCGGCGACGTGAAGGGCAAGCAGTGCATCATCGTCGACGACATGATCGACACCGCCGGCACGCTCACGGGCGCGGCGAAGGCGCTCATGGATTTCGGCGCCACGCGCGTCGTCGCGTGCGCCACGCACGGCGTGCTCTCCGGGCCCGCCATCCAGCGCATCATGGAGTCGCCGCTCGAGGAGGTCGTGGTCTCCGACACCATCCCGCTCTCGCCGGCCGCGCGCACGTGCTCGAAGATCAAGCAGGTCAGCATGGCGCGCCTCCTCGGCGAGGCCATCAAGCGCATCCACAGCTCGGACTCGGTCAGCTCGCTCTTCGCGTAGCGCGTAGCCATCGCGCGCGATGGCACCGGGGGACGTCGCGGGTAGCTGCCGCGTAGAACGCTCCATGCTTCGTCTCGTCGCGCCCGCGTCTCTCGTCGCTGCCATGGTCGTCGCATGCAGCGGCGCGTCGTCGTCGACGCCGACCGCAACGCCCGACGGCACGTGCGGGACGTCGTGCGTGGACACCTCCCGTCATCCGGAGCACTGCGGCGGCTGCGGCGTTGCCTGCGCGGCGGGCTCGCTGTGCCTCGCGAAGGCGTGCGCGCCCCAGGTCGGCACGGGAGAGTCGTGCGCCGACCCGCTGCTCATGCGCGTCTCGAAGCAGGACGAGGCGTTCACGTTCGCGGGCGCCACCGCGGACGAGGCGCCGCTCTCCTGCGGCGACCCGCAGAAGCGGCCCGACCGCACGTTCCGGTGGACCGCGACCGCGGACCATTCGGTGGCGGTGAAGGTCCTCGGCGG
>JAYTZB010001198.1:0-7583 GCA_043742085.1 Polyangiaceae bacterium | reverse complement strand
CACCAGAGCGGGACGTGCTCGGCTGGGATCGCTCGGCTTGGCCTCCGAGGTCATTCTCATCGCTTATAGTGGGCCTTGCGGCCGCCTGAAAGAACTTGGACGAAAGGGCCTATCTTTGTCCGGAACAGCAAGCACGCGGCCCCCGCCACTGTCGCGTCCCGTCGCGCCGATCGTCGTCGCCCTATCCTTTCTGTACACAGCGCAGGGTATCCCGTTCGGCTTCGCGACGGAGTACCTGCCGGTGGTCCTGCGCGAGCAGGGCTACAGCTATGCAGGGATCGCGGCGTTGTCATGGCTCCAGCTTCCCTGGCAGCTGAAGGTCCTCTGGGCGAAGGCTGCAGATTCCCCGCGTTTGCGGCCTCATGCACGAGGGCTCATCCTTGCGCTTCAGATGGCGCTGACCCTGTGCGTCGCAGCGTTCGCCATCGCGCCGCTCTCGAAGGCGGCGCATTTCTGGTTCGCGCTGACCGCGATCGCGGCAGCGCTCGCTGCGACCCAAGACGTGTTCGTCGACGCCTTTGCGGTGCGGGTGCTCCGGCCGAGCGAGCGCGGCTACGGGAACACCGCGCAGGTCGCCGGCTACCGGCTCGGAATGCTGATCGGAGGAGCGGCCCTGCTGCTGCTCGTGGAGCGGCTCGGCGAGCGCGCGACCTTGCTCGGATGCGCCGCGCTCGTGGCCATCGCGAGCGTCGGAGCGTTCGCGGGATCCGCGAACGCGCGCGCGGACACCGATGCGAGCGCGGATGCGAGCGCGGACGCAGATGCGAAGGCGAAGGCGAAGGCAGCGCGGCCTTCGAGCGTGCGTGGGCTCGTGCGGCACATGCTGCACGGTAAGGCGCGCGCGGTGATCGTCCTGGCGCTGACGTTCAAGCTCGGGCTCCACATGGCGAGCTCGTTGCTGAAGCCGATGGCCAAGGACTTCGGCTGGAGCAAGGAGCGCATCGGATGGGCGGTGGTGACCGTCGGTTCCGCTGGCGCGCTCATGGGCGCGGCGCTCGGTGGCGTGCTCCATCGCCGGCTCGGCGAGCGACGCGCGCTCGTGGTCGCGCTCGTGGTGCAGACGCTCGTGTGCCTGCCGCTCATCGCCGTGGAGCGACTGCATGCGCCGCTCGCGCTGACGACGTTCGCGATCTGGCTCGAGCACTTCGGAAGCGGTTTCGGGACCACCATCCTCTTCGCGTCCCTGATGACCGCCACGCGTCCCGCCGATGCCGGCCTGCACTACACGATCCTCACCAGCGCCAACGCCGTCGCGATCGGTGTCGGTGGACTCGCCGGCGGGCTCCTCGCCGATCGCGGCGGCCTGCTGGTCGCGTTCATCGCGGCGACGGTGGTGAGCGCGCTGCCCGTGGTCCTGCTTCCGGAGTGGCACGCCGCAGCCAGCGCGAGCGCAGACGACACCTTGCCGATGACGTGACCTCACCCCACGTTCTTCCGTCAGGACGTTCTGATGGAATTGAAGCGCAAGCTCACGGTGCTCGCGAATGCCGCGAAGCACGACGCGTCGTGCGCGAGCGGCGGCTCGCGACGCAAGACGCCCGACGGCGGCATGGGCAACGCCGAGGGCACCGGTATCTGCCACAGCTACACGCCCGACGGGCGCTGCGTATCGCTGCTCAAAATCCTGCTGACGAACTTCTGCATCTACGACTGCCGCTACTGCGAGAGCCGCATGTCGAGCAACGTCGAGCGCGCGCGCTTCACGCCCGAAGAGGTGGTTACCCTCACGCTCGACTTCTACAAGAGGAACTACATCGAAGGCCTGTTCCTCTCGTCGGGAGTCATCAAGAGCCCTGACTACACGATGGAGCAGCTCGGTCGCGTCGCGCGCGCACTGCGCGAGGAGCACGCCTTCGGCGGCTACATCCACCTCAAGGCGCCGCCGGGCGCGAGCCAGGGGCTCCTCGACGAGGCCGGCAGATATGCCGATCGCCTCAGCGTGAACATCGAGCTGCCGACGGAGGGCGATCTCGCCGCGCTCGCGCCCGAGAAGTCGTTGCCCGCGATCGAGCGCGTGATGCACGACGTGAAGGCTGGAATCGATCTCGCCAAGGCAGCGCACGACGATGGCGACGAGCACGCGCGATGGGCTCCCGCAGGTCAGACCACGCAGATGGTGATCGGCGCCACGCCCTCCAGCGACCGAACCATTCTCGAGACGTCGAACCGTCTCTACACGGGCTACGGCCTGAGACGCGTGTACTATGCAGCTTATAGCCCGATCGTGCATGCCGATCGCTGGCTGCCTGGCGCGCCGCCGCCGCTGGTCCGCGAGCATCGGCTCTACGAGGCGGACTGGTTGGTCCGGCAGTACGGGTTCCGCGTCGACGAGCTCTTCGGTGAGGACCCGAACCTCGAGCTCGACATCGACCCCAAGCTCGCGTGGGCGCTGCGGCACCGCGAGCTCTTTCCGGTCGACGTGAATCGCGCGCCGCGCGAGCTGCTCCTACGCATTCCGGGCCTCGGCGTCCGCAACGTCGAGCGGATCATCCGGGCGCGTCGTCATCGCGCCCTTCGTATCGCCGACCTCGCGCGCCTGCGGGTGGCGCTGCGGCGCGCGGCGCCTTTCCTCGTCACCGCCGACGGCAGCGGCGCCGCGACAGGCCTCGACGACGCGGACCTCCGGGCGCGCGTGCGTCCGGCACGGCAGCTCGACCTGTTTGCATCGGCGCAGAGCAACCGTGCGACGGGAGAGCTGTGATCCGCGCCGCGATTGATCCGACCTTCGAGAGCTTTCGCGAGCGGGCTCGCGCCTTGCTCGCCGCCGGCGTCGCGCCGCATGACGTGACGTGGGACGACGGCACGGGGCAGGCATGGCTGTTCGGCGGCGGCGCTGGCAGCGGCGATGCGAGCGCTCCGCTGGCGACCGCCGCGACCCCGCATAGGGTGCCGTCGGCGTTCGTCACGAGGGGCATGCTCGCTGCGCTGCACTCCGACGCCGACCGGTGGGACGTCCTCTATCGTGTCGTCCATCGACTCGCTCACGGCGAGCCGGAGCTGCTGGAGGTCGCCACGGACCCCGATGTCGCGCGGCTCGCACGCCTCGTGACCGACGTGAAGCACGACGAACATCGCATGCATGCGTTCCTGCGCTTCCGTCGCGTGGCCGCAGCCGGTGACGACGACGTCGCGAGCGATGCGACCGAGTCATTCGTGGCCTGGTACGAGCCCGACCACGACATCGTCGCGCTCGCGGCCCCGCACTTCGCGCGCCGCTACCCGAACATGCGGTGGGTCATCCTGACGCCGCGCAGGACCGCGGTATGGGACGGAGCGTCGCTGCAGCTGGCAGAGGGTGCCGTGCGAGACTCCGCGCCGCGGCCCGATGAGCTCGAGGATCTCTTCCGCAGCTACTACGGCGCCATCTTCAATCCGGCGCGCACGAACCTTGCGCTCTTCGCGAAGCACGTCCCTGCCCGCTTCCAGCGCGCGATGCCCGAGGTCGCGATCACTCACGAGCTCGCCAGCGCTGCCCCCGCCCGGACCCTCGCCATGCAGAACAAGAAGGTCTCTCCGTCCCTCGCCTACGTGCCCGCTCGTCCGTCGTACGCCAGCCTCGTTCGCGCATCGAAGGGGTGCGAAGCGTGTCACCTCTACAAGAACGCCACGCAGACGGTGTTCGGCGAGGGCCCCGTGAAGTCGAAGCTCGTCTTCGTGGGCGAGCAGCCGGGCGATCAGGAAGACCTCGAAGGTCATCCATTCGTGGGCCCGGCCGGGCGCGTGTTCGATCAAGCCCTGGCCGACCTCTCCATCCCCCGCGATCAGGTCTACGTGACGAACGCCGTGAAGCACTTCAAGTGGGAGCCTCGCGGCAAGCGTCGCATCCACTCGAAGCCGAACGCGATGGAGGTCCATGCGTGCCACGGCTGGTTGGAGGCCGAGCTCGCGCTGGTGAAGCCCGAGGTGATCGTATGCCTGGGCGCGACGGCGGCGCAGGCCTTCATGGGACGCACGTTCAAGATCACGGAGAGCCGTGGCAAGGTGCTCGACGGGGCTCCGTGGGCGCCGAAGCTGATCGCCACGTATCACCCCTCCGCGCTCCTGCGGATGATGCGCGACCCGGAGCTGTACGAGGAAGCAAAGCGCGCGTTCGAGGACGATCTACGGAAGGCCGGCGCGCTGGTCGGCCTCGGGAAACGTCACTCGGCCGCGTGAGTCATCGGGTCGGCCGCGCCCGCAGGCGCTTGGTGGCGGACACCTTCTCCTCGGCCGGCGGTCGCAGCCCATCCCGGACGACGTCGAGCATCCGGGCGCGTCCGTCCGCGGAGATGCCGGGGCGATCGGCCGAAGTCAACGCAACGCCGAAGAGCGCCATGATCTCGGGGACGGTGACGCCCGCACGCACGGCGCGAGCCTCCTGCGCTCGCTCGAGGAGCTTGCCGAGCTCTTCGTGCAGCTCGTGCTTTGCCTGAGCGAGCTCCTCGAGGTCCACGCCGGCGCGATTGAGCGCGTCGATCATGTCCTTCTTGTTCGTCCAGCCCTGGAACATGCGCGTCACG
Organism: Polyangiaceae bacterium; assembly: GCA_043742085.1. Lineage (GTDB taxonomy): Bacteria > Myxococcota_A > Polyangia > Polyangiales > Polyangiaceae > Labilithrix. The sequence continues at coordinate 3,084 of JAYTZB010001198.1, read as the reverse complement.
AAGCCGAAGAAGGCCTCGCCCGGCGCGTCGGACCGGAGCTGCGCGCGAGCATCGTCGACGACCGCCTGCATGCGCGTGACCACGATGGCCGTGAAGAGCGCCTCCTTCGTCGGGAAGTGCCGGTACAGCGTCCCGACTCCGAGCCCGGCGCGCCGCGCGATCTCGTCGATGGGCACCGCGAGCCCCTCGGACGCAAACACCGCCTGGGCCACCTCGAGCACACGCAGCCGATTCCGCTCGGCATCCGCACGAACCGCGCGCGTTTTCACGATTCGCACGGGGGCGCGCCGCACCGTTTGACAAACGGAGTACTGGTTCCGTATAACTTCCTAAACGGAGTCACTGCTCCGATTCTAGCCAATGATGGGGAGAAAGGGGCACGAGAATGATGCAGACGCGAGGCGCGCGTGAGCGATTCGACGAGCTCGTCAGCGCCGAGCCAACGCGCGAAGTGGCCGCAGAGGCCGGCCTCATCGAGGCCAATCGGGCGCTCGTGCGCCGCTACTTCGACATGTGGAACGCCGGCGACGGGACCGTGGCAGACGCCATCCTCGGCCCGACTTACCTCGACCATGCGCACCCCGAGGTCATCGGTCCCGCCGCGCTGCGCTCGCTGGTCCCGCGCTTTCGCGCGGCCAACCCGGGCTCGTTCATGACCATCGAGATCGCGGCGGCGAACGGCGAGTACGTCGCCATCCGAAACTCCATCGCGCGCTCGGTCGGCGACAAGACGACGACGTCGGATGGCATCGCGGTCTTCCGTGCTGCTGGCGGCAAGCTCGCCGAGCAATGGAGCTGCTATCCCGCGACCGAGGAGGTCGACAGCGCTGCTCGCGAAGCGCTGTCGACGAGAGCGGGCTGGCTGTCGTTCCGCGCGTGAGTGGCTACTGCACCACGATCACGCGCGGCGCCGACGTCCACGACGCCGGGATCACGCGGCCCTCTTCGCCGCCGAGGCGGTCGGTGGAGCCGAGCGTCGGGAAGCTCTGTACGGTCCAGAGGTAGCGGCCCGACGGTGGCGGCAGACCGAGCGCGGACGCGTCGGGCAGCGACGTGGTGCGCTCGGGCGTCACGACGTGAACGATGGTGCCGGTACCGCCCTCGGGAACGAGCGCGTGCTCGACGATGCCCTTCGTGAGGCGAGCCGCCAGCGGGCCGCCCAGCGCGAGCACCGCCGGGGCGATCATCGTCGTCGTCCCCTCCCCCATCGGCATCGCCTGGTCGTCGATCGGCGCTTCGGTCGACACCGGAGGCGGCAGGACGAGCGGGTTCTTGTCGAACGGATTGACCCGGAAGCGCCCCGAGTCCGAGACAGCACCGCCCTGCGTGGCGCGCGCTCGCACGTAGTAACGCGCGTCCGTCGCGACGGCGAAATTCAGGATCGCGCCCGGCACCGCATGCGTGAGCGGCAACGGCACCGCGCTGGTGCGGATCCCGAGGTCCATCTCGAGCTCGAGAGGCGCCAGCGAATACCCAGCGGGCGGAGTGACCTCGAAGGTCGCCGCGGCGATCGCCGTGATCGGTGTCATCGGGAGGACCGGACTGACGACGACACCGTCGCGCACGCGCACGTCGAGCTTGCCCTCGGCGACGGCGGCCGCCGGCCCACCCGCGGCGACGTACTCGATGGCGTGGAGCGTGATGGTGCTGTCGAAGCGACGGAACACGGTATCCAGCGCGCCGGGCGTTTCCGGGACCGGCGCGATCGTTCGCGCGTCAGCGCCGCTCACGAAGAAGACCGTCGCGTTGCCGGCGGCCGGCGGTGGATTGGTGGTCGCGAGCACGCGGGCCTTGAAGCCGGTGATGGGCGGCTCGACCGCGAAGACCGGATCGAACGCGCGAGTCAGGACGTCGTGGAACACGTAGAGGTCGCGACCGTGCGCTACCGACAGGTCATACACGAAGGGTGCGAACTCGAAGCGATAGAAGCCGCCGGTGTCGGTCGCGCCCGTCCGCGTGAATCGCGGATTGGTGTCGCCAGCCGCGAGCAGCAACGGGCTCGCCGCGAACCCCGCGCTGGGGTCGACGCGCACGAACGCTCCGGCCACGACCTCCGTTCCCGCGTGCACGTGGCCGATGAGGTCGCGACTCGTCGGATCGAGGTCGGCAAACGTCGAGGCCGGCTTCGGATCTTCGCCGCGGTCACACGCGACGATGCTCGCGACGAACGCGAGCGCCACGGAGCTGATCCAACGCACGCGCCCAGCGTATCACGACGCACAAAAGCAAAAACGCAGCTCGCCTCGGGACCGAGGGAGCTGCGTTCGTGCGTTACGAGCGCGTCGTGAGACGGTCGCTCAGCGCGCCGGCGGCGGAGCTCCGCCCTGCTTGACCTTCGCCTTCTTGTCGCCGGAGTGGCCGTGGAACGTGCGGGTCGGGGCGAACTCGCCGAGCTTGTGCCCGACCATGTTCTCCGTGACGAACACCGGAACGAACTTGCGACCATTGTGCACGGCGAACGTGAGGCCGATGGCCTCGGGAACGACCGTGCTGCGGCGAGACCAGGTCTTGATGACCTTCTTCGACTGAGTCGCCTGAGCGGCGGCGATCTTCTCCATGAGATGACCGTCGACGAAAGCGCCCTTCTTAATTGAACGAGGCATCTGATTAACCCTTCAGTCCGCGACGCTTCACGATCATGGCGTCGGTGCGCTTGTTGTTGCGCGTCTTGAGACCCTTAGCGAGCTGGCCCCAGGGGGAGCAGGGATGACGACCACCGGAGGTGCGGCCTTCGCCGCCGCCCATGGGGTGCTCGACCGGGTTCATCGAAACGCCGCGCTGGTGCGGGCGCTTGCCGAGCCAGCGCGTACGACCAGCCTTGCCGATGGAGACGTTCGCGTGATCGATGTTGGAGACCTGGCCGATGGTGGCCTGGCAGTCCTGATGGATCATGCGGACCTCACCCGAGGGCATGCGGATCTGCGCGTAGTCGCCGTCCTTCGCCATGAGCGACGCACCGGATCCGGCCGAGCGAACGAGCTGAGCGCCCTTGCCCTTCCGCATCTCGATGTTGTGGATCATGGTGCCGAGCGGGATGTGCCGGAGCGGCATCGAGTTGCCCGGCTTGATGTCGGCGTTGCGGCT
>JAYTZB010001197.1:0-1730 GCA_043742085.1 Polyangiaceae bacterium | reverse complement strand
AACTGCGGCTACATCTCCGATGGCTGCGGCGGTCTCGTCAACTGCTGGCCGGCGCCCCCCGCGCCGTCCGTCTGCGGTCCCGGCCAGAGCTGCGGCGCGAACACGCCCAACACGTGCGGCACGCCTCCGGGCTGCACCGGCCTCTGCACGCAGCAGGTCACGTGCCCCGGCGGCGGAACGACGAGCATCGAGGGCTACGTCACGTCGCCCAACGGCATCCTCCCGGTCCCGAACGCCGCCGTCTACGTGCCCAACGGCATGGTCGCCGCGTTCACGCCGAACGTGAAGTGCGAGACCTGCGCGACGGCATCGGGCAGCCCGCTCGTCTCGACGACCACCGACGCGAACGGTCACTTCTTCCTTCCGAACGTGCCGGTGAGCGATCCCGCGAAGACCAACAACATCCCGGTCGTCGTACAGCTCGGCAAGTGGCGCAAGCAGCTCACGATCGTCACGACGGCCTGCACCAACAACAAGGTCCCCGCGGTCGATCCGGCCGCCCAGACCAAGTTCATCGGCGGCGCGGCTCGCCCGGCGACGGACTTCATGAGCGCAGCGCTCCCGAGGACGCAGACGGAAGGCGACATCCCGCTCACGGCGATCTCGACCGGCAACGTCGACGGGCTCGAGTGCGTCTTCCGCAAGATGGGCGTCGCGGACGCCGAGTTCACGGACGGCGCCGGCGCCGGCCGCATCCGTCTCTATCGCGACAACGGCGCGACCATCAGCGCTGCAAGCCCGACCGCTGCCACGCTCTACGGCCCCGCGGCGAACAACGCGAGCGGCACCGTGTCGGGCGCGACCAACGCGTCGCCCATCGTCATCACCACGTCCGCGGCGCACGGCCTGGCGACCGGCGCCATCGCCACCATCGCGGGCGTGAAGGGAACCACGGCGGCAAACGGCTCCTTCATCATCACGGTCATCGACGCGACGCACTTCTCGCTGAACGCCTCGACCGGCAACGCCGCTTTCATCAGCGGCGGCGGCACCTGGGCATCGTGCGCGGGCGCATCCTGCACGAGCGAGATCGACAAGTACGACGCGGTCATCTTCGGCTGCGTGGGCGGCCAGCAGAACAAGCCCGCGGCGGCGCGCGCCAACGTCCTCGCCTATGCGAACAAGGGCGGCCGCGTCTTCGCCACCCACTACTCCTACGTGTGGCTCTACAGCGTCGCGGGCACCGGCTCGACCGGCTTCGCGTCGCCGTGGGACGCGACCGTGGACAAGTGGGATCCCGCCAACGAGATCAGCTGGGACAACGGTACCGTCACCGCGCCCATCGACACCTCGTTCCCGAAGGGCGTCCTCTTCTCCACGTGGCTCCAGGCGCCGGTCGCGCCACTCTCGGCAACGTTCGCTCCGCCGTACGCGGCGGTCAACGCGCTCTCCTCCACGACGCCGCCGATGATCGCCATCACCCAGCCGCGCCGTGACGTGACGGTGTCCGCGGCGGCCGACCCGACGTCGGGCGTCATCGCGCCCGCGCAGCGCTGGCTGTTCACGACCGACGACAACGGCAAGGCCTGCGTGACGGGCGCCGACTGCAAGAGCGGCACGTGCACGGCGCTCAAGTGCGTCGGCACCGTGATCCAGAGCGCAGCCGACCCGGCGGCGGTCGACGCCCCGATGCACTACACGTTCAACACCGACCGCACGCTGCCTCCGGCGTCGCAGTGTGGTCGCGTCCTCTACAGCGACTTCCACGTGTCGATCGGCACGACGGGCAC
>JAYTZB010001196.1:0-5772 GCA_043742085.1 Polyangiaceae bacterium | reverse complement strand
TCCTCGATCTCTACGAAGGCCCGCACGCCACGTCGAAGGGGCCCCACGAGCCATTCTACGGACGACACGCCCTCGCGCGTAGCCACGCCGCGCTGTCGGAAGGCGGCGTGCTCGCGATCTGGTCCGAGGACATCAACACGGGCTTCGCGCGACGCATGACCGACGCGGGCTTCACGACCACCGTCCATCAGCCCGGCGGCCGGCGCGCCTACGGCGTGTATCTCGGCGCTCGCCCCGCGAGCGGCGCTCCCCCTCGCGGAAACGCAAAAGGCCCGGCACCGCGCTGAACGCGTTGCCGAGCCGATCACGGACTACGAGAGACGTTCAGTACTGGCGGGGCGGATCGAACGGCGAGGGCGCCGGCGGTGCGCCGTACTGCTGCGGGACCTGGCCATACTGCGGAGCGGCCGGGGGCATCGACGTGTAGCCCGGCGCGTTGATCTGCGGCATCGGCGGAGCGTACGCGCCCTGCGGCGGGTACGACGGCTGCTGGAGCTGCGCAGGCTGGAACGAGGGCGGCGCGCCGTACTGCTGCTGGTGCTGCGACGCGGGGCCGAGCGCCGGAGCGCCGCCTTGCATCTGCGTCGCAACCGCGGTGACGGCGCGCGCGCCCACCGCGTTGTTCTTCATCGGCGCGAGCAGGCCGAGGAACCCGTTCGAGATGGTCATCTTGAGCGCGACGGGGCCGCGCTCGCCGATGCCGCGGACCTTCAGCTTCTTCTTCCAGGGGAGGCCGGCGAGCTTCGCTTCCTGGACGTTCGACCAAGGCAGCGAGTCGATGGCGTGAAGGCGCTGCGTCGTGGGCTGGATGAAGCTCCAGCGATGGTCGACGAGGATCAGGCGCTGATCGGTCGCGAGCACCAGGTACTGGCGGCGAATGAAGCCGAAGGCCCACCAGGGCATGTAGCCCGTAACCGTCTGGCCGAGGAGCTGCTCCCCCGGGTTGAGGATGCCGCGAGAAAGAAGCTGGACATGAAGATCGCTGAAGAACATTGGGCTGAGAACCTCCGGGACTCGACTCTACGGAGGCCCCGCGAAGATCCTTCCTCGGGGGGTGATCTTGGCCGTCTTTTGCGCGCTATTTCGCCTTCGCCCGCGGGGGCGCGTTCTTCACGTAGAGGTCGAACCAGCGGATCATCTCGAACGCGAGCTGCTCGTTCGACTCCATCGACGCATACCAGTGCGGCTCGTGAGGCAGCATGACGAGGCGGGTGGTGCCGCCGTTCCCTCGCACCGCCTCGTAGAGCTTCGACGCCTGGAGCGGCGTCGTGCCCGGGTTGGCGTCGTCGGCGCCGTGCACGAGCAGGAGCGGGAGCTTCAGCTTGTCGGCGAAGAAGAACGGCGACGCCTCGAGGTAGACGCGCTGCGCTTCCCATACCGAGCGTCGCTCGTTCTGGAACCCGAACGGCGTGAGTGTCTTGTTGTACGAGCCGCTCGTCGCGATACCGGCGCGAAAGAGCTCGGAGTGCGCGAGCAGGTTCACGGTCATGAGCGCGCCGTGGCTGTGACCCGTCACGCCGACGCGCTCGGGATCGACGACGCCGAGCGCCACCGCCTTCTCCACGGCTGCCGTCGCATCGGCGACGAGCTGCTCGAGGTAGTGGTCATAGGCCTTCTTCGGATCACCGACGATCGGGAACGCCGCCCGGTCGATGATCGCGTAGCCCGCGAGGAGCAGGAGGCGGTACTGCTCGAGGCGCGTGAAGGTCTGCTCCGATCCGGTGACCTGTCCCGCCTTTGACGCGTCCGCGTAGTCGAGCGGATACGCATAGAGCACGGCGGGGACGCGCGTGCCCTGCTGATAGCCCGGCGGCGTGTAGAGCGTGAACGAGAGATCCATGCCGTCCTTGCGCTTGTACTTCACGAGCCGCTTCTCGATGGCACGCACCGCCGGCGTGGGATCCGGCAGATGCGTGAGCGCTCGGTCCGCCGACGCGAACGAGGGCTCGCCCGGCGCCGCCGTCGGCTGCGCCGCGCCGAGGGTGCGCACGAAGGCGTTCGGCGGATCCGCGGGTGACTGATGCCACGTGAGGAACGTCGCCGAGCCCGCGTCCGCGGTGAAGCCGATGAACCAGTCGTACGCGGTCCTGGCGCTCCGGAAGAGTCGCTCGCTCTTCTGCGTGGCGAGATCGAGCCGATCGAGGAACGGGCGATCGCCCTCGGGCGACGAGCCGTCTCCGGAGAGATAGATGGCATCGCCGGTCTGCCTCAGCACCCATTGCCCGTTCGGGAGCTGGCGCATCACCGGTCTGCCGGGGTTCTTGTAGTGCTCGTCCGTCGAGAGGTCGAAGAGGACCTTGGGCTTGGTGCCTCTCGCGTCGACGTCGAACGTGAAGGTGCGCGTCCAGTGACGGTTCTCGTCGTCCTCGCGGAGGAGCGCGAGGCTCGGCCGCTCACCCCAGGTGATGCCGCTGTAGCGCTGCTCGGTGCGCGCGATCTCCACGGGCGCCGACGTGAACGGCGCCTTCTGCATGAGCACCTTGTCGCGTGCGGGCACCTTCGCCTTCCAGTCGCCGCCGTCGAGGGCCTCGGCCCACGTGAGCGTCGCGGGCTCGGTCGACCGCCACGAGAAATCGCGCGGGCCCGTGGGTACGCCGTGCACGGGGACGCGATCGGCCAGCGGCAGCGACGCCACCGCGTGCGTGACCTTTCCGTTTCGGTCCCAGATCTCCACCGCGTGCGGGAAGCGATTCCAGGTCGTCACGTACGAATAGGGCTTCTTTACCGACTCCACGAGGATGTGCTCGCCGTCGGGAGCGACGTCGACGTCGGCGACGATCCCCGGCGCGCCCACGCTCGTCGCTCTGCCGGTATCCATGTCGACGAGCGCGAGCTGCGCCGACGCGTAGTAGTCGAAGAGATCTTCGTCGTGCTTCCCGTTGAGCGTGTCGCGCGCCTCGTAGGTGCTGCTCTCGCCCTTCTGGCCGTTCGTCTCCTGGATGCTCGGACCGTCGAGCACGATGGGCGCGGAGGGCGCGGGACCTGCGCTGTCCGGGACCAGCTTCACGAGCATCGTCTTCTGATCGGGCATCCACTGCATCGTGTTGCTCGAGAGCATCGGGTTCACGCGCAGGTCGCCGACGCGATGCGCTTGCCCGGTCTTGCCGTCCGCGACCCACAGCTCGACGGCCTCGGCCGACGTGCTCCGGAACGCGAGGCGCTTGCCGTCCGCTGACCACGACGGCGCATCGACACAACTACCCGCGGGGAGCGCGATGCGGACCTCGGAGCCGCGCGCCACGTCGACGAGCGTGAAGTCGCGCGCGCACGGGCTGATGCCGTAGCCGCCCGACGTGTCGTGCTTGCGGCGTGTCTTCGGCTCGACGCGCACCCCGGCGAGGCGCAGGAACGGCTCGGCCACGCGCGCCATCGGCGGATACTGGAGCCAGGATGCGAGCAGCAGCGTCGCGCCCGTCGGGTCGAGATACGGACGAGGCGGCGACGGTGCGCGCAGCACGTCGAGGATCGCCTGCGGCGGCTGGTCGTAACCGGACGCGCGCTCGGCGCCGCCCGCGTTCGCCGTGGCGAAGCTGCCTGGTGCGCTCGAAGGCGCCGGCCCGTCCGTCGCGCGGGCGGTCTTCGCGAGCGGCGGCGAGGTCGAGGTGGGCGATGCCGCCGGCGGCGCACCGCACGCAGCGAGCGCGACGATCGCGGCGAGACGCGAGAGATCAGCGAAGAAGGATGCGGAGCGACGCATGCGAGGCATGCGCGGAAAGATACGCCCTCAATAACCGATCAGCGGCGACTTCCTCACCCATGCATCGCTCTGGAGCTGCTCGACCATGAACGCCGCGAGGTCGGCGCGTGCGAGCACGGGCTTCACGCCTTCGCCGGTGGGCGAGGCCTTCACGCCGCCACGCGCGTCGCCGTTGGTGAGACGACCGGGCCGCACGTTGACGTAGTCGAGACCGCTGGCGAGAAGGACGACCTCGCCCCGTTCCTTATCGTCGAACATGTGACGCAGGATCGTGCCGCGGATGATCTTCACCATCCATCCCGAGCCCGCGTAGCTGTCGCCAGTGCCCCAGGCCGAGAGGTTCACGAGGCGCTTCACGCCCGCGTTCGTCATCGCGCCGACCACGTTGCGCATGAACGTCTCTTGCAGATCGTCCTTCTTCAAGGAGCGAGGACCGAACACGGAGATGACGCCGTCCTGCCCTACCATGGCGCGCGCGAAGGACGCGGCGTCGCGCGCGTCGCCCTGGGCCACGCGCAGTCGCTCGCGCTCCGGCACCGCTGATGGCGTGCGCGCGAACGCGGTCACGTCGTCGCCGCGCTCCAGCAAGAGTCGCACTGCATGCTGGCCCGTCATGCCGGTCGCGCCGAGGACCAGTACCTTCATCGCTTCTTCTTCTTGGTGTCGGGCGCTGCCGCGACGAGCGTGCCGGTCGCGATGTCGTATTCCATGTTCTTCGCGGGGATGATCGCGCCGCCCTTGTTCGGCGGATGCGCCGGGACGTTGATGAGGATCTTGTCCGGCATCGCGCCGACCATCGGATCCGGGCCGCCGCAGTAATCGAACACGTCCGAGTACTGCGGCACCGCGTCCTTCGCGACGCGCACGAAGAAGAGCGGACCGCCGTTGCACGCGTTGCCCGCGGTGGTGGCCTGGAGCAGCAGGATGCTCTTCGGCCCGCCCGGTCCGTCGAAGTGGCGGAGGAGCTTCACGCCCTCCATCCCCGCGCGCACCGCCTTCACCTTCGCGCAGCCGTCCTTGCCGCCAGCGGGACAATCCGGAGGCGGATAGATGGTCTTGCCGGCGAGCCGGATCTCGTCGCCCGACTCGGTCGCGAGGCCGGCCGGCGTCTCCACGCTCTTGCCGGTGGGCTTGGTGGGTGCGCCCGCGTCGGCATCGTTCGCCGCCGACGAAGCGACAGCGGCCGGGGCGGCGCTCGGCGCTGCGCTCGCGGCCCCGTCGGCATCGGCCGCGGGAGCAGGCGGCTTGTCACATGCCGCACCGAACGCGAGCGACATGACGGAGACGAGGACCAGGGCGAGGCCGCCGCGCGCCGACCGAGAGGTTCGCATGCCCACCACGCTAACCCATCGCTCCGAGCAGATGGCGCACCTTTCCTCGACCCTCCGCTTCGCTCAGGTGGCCTGGACGGGGGCGAGCGTGAGCCGGACCATCGTGCCGCGGCCCTCGGTCGATTCGAAGGACAGCGTCGCGCCCATCTCGCCCGCGAGGCGCTTGCCGATCGTGAGGCCGAGCCCGGCGCTACTGCGCGTCGACTTCGTGGTGAAGAACGGCTCGAAGATGCGCGCTGCGATCTCGGGCGCGATTCCCGCGCCGTTGTCGGACACCTCGACGAGGGCGCCTCGCGACGGCGTCGAGACGACCGCGATCCGCAGCCGGTTGCTCGCGCGCGTCGCGAGTGGCATCGCCTCGAGCGCGTTGGCGATCAGGGCCAGCAAGAGCTGACCGAGCCGCGCCGCGGTGCCACGCACGAGCGGCACGTCCTGGTAATCGCGCTCGAGCTCCGCGCGCTCGGCGATCTTCTGCGCGGCGAGGAGGAGCGTCGACTCGATCACGGCCGCCGCGTCGATCGGCCCGATGGCGTCGTCGTCGACGCGTGACAGGGCGAGTAGGTCGCGCACCACGGTGCGGATGCGGTCCACGCCCGCGAGCGCGGTCCCCAGTGCCTCGCGGCTCGTGCGAGTGGAGTCACCCATGGGACCGAGGTCGCGCCGTGCCATCTCGATGTTGTTGAGCACGTAGGCGAGGGGGTTGTTGACCTCGTGCGCGACGCCGGCGGCGAGCATGCCGACCGA
>JAYTZB010001195.1:0-4845 GCA_043742085.1 Polyangiaceae bacterium | reverse complement strand
AGCCCCTGACTGCGCCACGAGAGGAGCGCGGGATCCTTCGGGTAGTAGCCGCCGATGCCCGTGAGCTCCTGGTACTTCTTTGCGGCGGCCTCGGCCTCCATCAGCTCGCCTTCGAACCAGATGGTCTCGCCGCGGGCGTTGATGCCGGCGGTCCGGAGCCGCGTGGCGACGGCGGTGCTCGGGATGTCGAGATGGAACGTCGCCTGATCGCTCCGCGGTCCGGTGTTGGCGACCACGCGCTGGACGACCATCGTCGCGAACCCGCGATCGATCTTCAGCTCGACGGCGTGCAAGCGCTCGATGATCTCGTACCTCGTCGCGTCGACCGAGTCGGCTGCGGCGACGGCCGGAACGAGGATGGTGGCGAAGAGGCACCCGGCAAAGATGGAGACTGCACGCATCGCCCGAACGACAATGCGCGCCGCCGGTTGTTCCCGGCCCGGCTACGTCTTCTGGGCTACAGCGCGCCGTTCAGCGGGTCGTACTTGTTGCCGCTGTTCACGAACGGCTGCGAAGACTTCTCGCGCGGACCGCGACGAGCCGGACCCGACGGGCGATCCTTCGCGCGCTTCGCGTCGCGCGCGGCAGCGGCCGCTTCACGCGCCTTGTCGGCCTCGGCGAGCTTCGCCTTCTGCTCGTCGGTGAGCGTCTTCGCCGGTGCCGCGGTGTTGACGTCGACCGCCGCGGGCGGCGGTGCGGCGGCGGCCGCGGCGGCCTTGTCTCCGCCGGGCGCGCTCAGCGAATTCGACGCTGCGCCCGCGATGTTGCCGGCCTTGGTGGCCGCGAAGCCGAGGCCGACGACGAGCACGACCGCGAGGCCGATGACCGCGAAGATCCGACCTCTCTTCGGCTTGAACGCCTCGTCGCTCATCGCGTCGATGTCGAGATCGGGCAGCGAGTACGGGCTGTGGTTCGCGTACGGCGTCGCATCGCCAGTCGACTCGGCGACGTTGACCGCCATGGGCGCGACGCTCGGCACGTTGTTGTCGGACGTTGCTGGAGGCGAGGGATGGTCGAGGCCCGCCGCGTCGGCGAGCTTCGTCCACGCCGCGCCACCCGGCGGAAGGACGGGCGTGCTCTCCGTGATGAGGCCCGACTGGAACGCGTCGTCGAGCGCATCGAGGCTCATCACGCGGACCTCGCCGGTCGCGAGCTGCACCCGCCACAGGTCCATGCCTGCGTGCGTGGTCACGTCCGTCGACGACTCGGTCGCTTGCTGCGAGCTCATGAGGGCCTCCATCGGGCGGGAAACGTAGACAGCGACCGATGTAGGCCGGAAGCAGGAAGCGAGTCGTTATGCTCGTGAGACGCCGAAATCTTGCGGTGATCCGGCCTCACTTTCATTTTCCGCATTTTCCGGCTGCTACGGATCGCCCGCAGAAGGCCTCTGCTCCTCCTTATAGATGTCGATTTCGGCGGGCTCCGCGCTGCGGAGCGCGATGGTCCGCGCCAGCTCGGCCGCCGCGCGGACGATGGGCTGGAGGAGCTCGGCCGGAGACGCCTTCTCCCGCCACGAGGCGGGCTTGCCCAGCGCGGCGACCACCGCCGCGTCGTGGGCCGGCGGAGCGAACGTCAGCCGCAACGACGGGATCGCTCCGCGCCACGCCTCGTAGGTCTCCTCGGTGAGCGCGCCCAGCTTCACGGTGGGGATCGCGTCGGCGTCGTCGCGCGAGGTCGCCTTTGCGCCGGCCGCGCCGCGCATCGCCGCGAGCACCTGGTCGCGCGTCCGACCTCGCAGCTCGAAGAGGAGGAACGGATCCTTGTCGAGCGCGTCCCCGAGGACGTAGTGCGTGGCCGCGACGTGCTTGCAGGGGTTCGCCCAGTCCGGGCAGCTGCACTCGGTCGCGAGGTCGCCGGCCTTCGACGGGAAGATCCGCACGCCGACCTTGCGCAGGACCTGGTCGACGTCCTCCGGCATCTCGCCGGCGAGGAGCTGCGCGGCGTAGCGCGCCTTGCTTGCGAGCGAGCCGAGCGCCTTCTTCCACGTCGCATCGTCGAGCGGCGTGATCTCGATGGTGATCGCATAAGGCTCGGCGCGCGAGCCGGTGACGCTCGCCGTCACCTTCCCCGGCATCACCACCAGATCGTGCACGCGGCCGGTGCGCGCGTAGGTCTTGCCGCGCTCGAGACGGCTCGCGTAGTCGGGCGAGAGCTTCTCGAGCGCCTCGATCCACAGGCGACCCCACCACGTCGTTCCGGCGTTCTTGATCTTGATGCCATGCGCCGGTGGCGCAGGCTTCGGCCCGCGCGGCTGGTCGCGCCAGCTGCTCCAGCTCTCGCGCGGCGGCTTTCGCGGTGCGCTCATGGCTCGCCCGACTCCCCGTCCCCGTCGCTCACGACGGCGTTCTTCGAGAGCGCCACCAGCTCACGCAGCTCGGTGTCACCCAGCTCGGTGATCCATCGCTCGCCGGAGCCGACCACCTTCGACGCGAGCTCGCGCTTCTTTCCGAGGAGCTGCGCGACGCGATCTTCGACGGTGCCCGCGCACACCAGCTTGTGCACTTGAACCGCGCGCTTCTGCCCGATGCGATACGCGCGGTCAGTGGCCTGGTCCTCGACGGCCGGGTTCCACCAGCGGTCGTAGTGGAAGACGTGGCTCGCGGCGGTCAGGTTCAGGCCGGTGCCGCCGGCCTTGAGCGAGAGGACGAAGACCCGCGCGCTCTTCGGGTCGTCCTGGAAGCGCTGCACCATCTCGTCGCGCGCGCGCTTCGAGGTGCCTCCGTGGAGGAACGCGACGTCGACCCCGAGCTGCGACGAGAGATGCGCGACGAGGCGATCGCCCATTTCGCGGTACTGCGTGAAGACGAGGGCCTTGTCCCCTGCCGATAGCGCCTCCTCGAGCATCTCGGTGATGCGCGCGAGCTTGCCGGAGCGACGCGGGAGCGGCCCGCGCTCTCCGAGGTATTGCGCGGGGTGGTTGCAGATCTGCTTGAGGGCCGTGATCAGCGCGAGGACGCGGCCCCGCCGCTCGATGCCCTCGCTCTTGCCGATGCGCCGCATCTCCTCGTCGACGGCCGCCTTGTAGAGCGTGGCCTGCTCGCGGGTCAGCGTGCAGAATACATCCATCTCGTTCTTGGCCGGCAGATCGCGGATGACCGCCTTGTCGCTCTTCAGCCGACGCAACAGGAACGGCGATACGATGCGACGCAAGCGCTCCGCCGCCTCGGCGTTGCCGTAGCGCTCCACGGGCACGGCGAAGGTCTCGCGAAAGGCCTCGAGGCCGCCGAGCATGCCGGGGTTCGCGAAATCGAGGATCGCCCAGAGCTCGGCGAGGCGGTTCTCGACCGGGGTGCCGGTGAGCGCGAAGCGATGCGATGCCGGCAGCGCGCGCACGGCCTTCGCGGTCGCCGAGGCCGCGTTCTTCGCGTTCTGCGCCTCGTCGAGCACCACCGTCGACCAGCTGCCGGCCGCGAGCGTCGTGACGTCGCGTCGTGCGATGCCGTACGTGGTGAGCACGATGGCGTGCGGGCCGGCGTCCTTGGCGGCGCTGGCCAGCGCGCCGGCATCCTTCGCGCGGCCGCTTCCGTAGTGGCGCACCATCGGCAGCGAGGGCGCGAAGCGAGCGATCTCGCGCTCCCAGTTGCCGACGACGGAAGTCGGCGCGACGAGCAGCGTCGGCCGGGGATCACCGGCCTTCACCTCCGCCCGATGCAGGAGGAACGCGAGGACCTGGATGGTCTTGCCGAGGCCCATATCGTCGGCGAGACACCCACCGAGACCGAGCGCCGCCATCGTGCGGAGCCACGCGAGGCCGCGCTCTTGATAAGGGCGGAGCTTTGCCTGCAGTGCCGCTGGCGCCGCCTCGGGCTCCGCGGCGGCGCCCCGGATCCGCGCGAGGAGCTCGGCGACCGTGCCTTCGGCCAGCACCGCCGCGACGCGACCGTCGACGCGCGTCTCACCCGCGAGCACGATCTGGAGGGCGTCGGCGACGCGGACGCGCTTCTTTCCCTCCGACACGCGCCGCTTGATCTCGGCGAGCTCGCGCGGGTCGACCGCCACCCACTCGCCGCGGAAGCGCACGAGCGGCGCCTTGCGATCGGCGAGCGCCGCCAGCTCGCGCGGTGAGAGCGGCTCGTCGCCGATGGCGGCCTGCCAGCGGAACTCGACGAGATCCTCCATCGCGAGCCCGGCCGCGCCCTCGACCTTGCCCGCCACCTGGGTGCCCTTGCGCGCGGGCGCGAGCTCCACGTCGTCGTCGTCGCCGACGCGCATGCGCAGGCGCAGCCGCCGCTGGCCGCTGGCCGTGAGCTGCGCCGGGACGATGACGCCGAAGCCAGCCTCGCCGAGCGCGGGCGCGGCGTCGGTGAGGAAGCTCCACGCCTCGTGGGCGTCGAGGCGCAGCGCGCTCGGTGCGGCCTCCTCCAACGATTTGCGGAGCGGCGTGAAGATGCGCGCCGCTGCCCCGAGGCCTGCGAGCAGCGCCTCCTCCGGATCACGGAACGCCCGACCGAGCTTGGCGAGCCTCTTGCCACGCGTCGTCCACACCTCCTCGGCATCCACGAGGAGGCTCGGGTCATCGGGCGCCTGCAGCAGGAGCCGGACCACGAACGCCTCCTCTTCGTCGGTGGGCAGCTCGAGGCGGAAGCAGGTCCGCGGCTCGTCGCGCGCGCCGCGCGCGGGGCGGCTCCACTGCCGGAGCTCGCGGAGCACCGTTCGCTCGCCGAAGCCGCTCGGCTCGAACGCGGCGTCCTCGGCATCCACGGAGAGGGCGCGCGCGAACCGCCGCTCCCAGCCGCTCGCCGCGGTGGCGAGCACCGGGGGGACGCTGGCGCGCTCGACCGCGCGGCGCACGAGCGCGTCGGTGGTGGCATCGAGGAAAGCGCGGACGAGCGACTCCGGCTCCCA
>JAYTZB010001194.1:0-1985 GCA_043742085.1 Polyangiaceae bacterium | reverse complement strand
GTCGTCGTGTTCACGCAGTACATCAAGCAGTTCTTCGAGCCCGTCAGCCTCCTCGCCACGCGCTACACGGTGCTCCAGTCGGCGATGAGCGGCGCGGAGCGCATCTTCCAGCTCCTCGACGAGAAGAGCCTCGAGCCCGAGGGCAAGCCCACCGCAGCCGCGACATCGAAGGCGGCGGTGGACGGCGAGGCCGTCGCCCTCGACGACGTGACCTTCTCGTACAAGAAGGGCGTTCCCGTCCTCCGCGATGTCTCGTTCACGGTGAAGAAGGGCGAGCGCGTCGCTCTCGTCGGAGCCACGGGCGCCGGCAAGACCACGGTGACCAGCCTCCTCTTGCGGCTCTACGAGCTCGATCGCGGGCACGCGCGGGTGCTCGGCAAGGACATCGCGTCCTACGACCGTCGCGAGCTGCGTGATCTCTTCTCCGTCGTTCCCCAGGACGTCTTCCTCTTCGCAGGGACCGTCGCCACCAACGTCGCGATGAGCGACGACACCCCCGACCTCACGCGCGTCGAGCAGGCGCTGGCCCGCGTCGGTGCGCTCGATCTCTTCCTCCGTCGTCCGGGCGGCCTGGAGGCGAAGGTCGACGACCGCGGCGCGAACTTCAGCGCCGGCGAGCGGCAGCTGCTCGCCTTTGCGCGTGCACTCTACAAGGATACGCCGCTGCTCATCCTCGACGAGGCCACGGCGAGCATCGACTCCGACACCGAGTCCCGTCTCCAGAGCGCGCTCGAGGCGGTCATGGAGGGTCGGACGGCCCTCGTCATCGCGCATCGGCTCTCCACCATCCGCGCCGTCGATCGCATCGTGGTGTTCCACCGCGGCCGTGTCATCGAGACCGGTTCGCACGACGAGCTCCTCGCGAAGGGCGGGGTCTACGCACGCCTGTATCGCCTGCAATTCGCGGTCGAAGAGCTCGCGAAGCCCGTGCATCAGGAAGAGGCGAAGGTCGCCGGAATCACGTCGAATTCTTTCCCGACTTGACGCCTCTATGCGATGGGAAGAATAGCTCGATCACTCGCGAGCGTTCCCCATCCGAGGACGCGTACCAAGATGGACCTGAGAGCTCGTGAAGCCGTGAACGACGCAACCCTACCGCCGGAGCCTCCGCCCTCGAGCCCGAGCCGGCGACAGGCCGACGTCGCCGCGCCGCACGACAGCGTTCGCGTGCTCAAGCCGCGCCGCGCGGCGCCCGCCGACGCCGTGCGCCCCACGCGCGCCGAGGTCAACCTCGCGGCGCTGCGCCACAACCTCCGCGTCGTCGCGCGTCACGCCAAGGATGCAGGCGGCGCTCTCGTGTGGCCCGTGCTCAAGGCCGACGGCTACGGTCACGGCGCACCGGCCGTCGCACGCACGCTCGAGCGAGCGGGGGCGGAGGGCTTCTGCGTCGCGCTCCTCGAAGAGGCCATCGAGCTGCGCGATGCCGGCATCCGCGCGCCCATCCTCGTGATGGGCGGCTTCAACGCGAGCTCGCGCGGCGCCTGCGAGGAGATCGCCGCCCGTGACGTCGTGCCGGTCGTCTACGACCTCTCGCAGATCGAGGGCCTCGCTCGCGCCGCCCGCGCGATGGGCCGACCGACGCTAGCCCACCTCAAGGTCGACACGGGCATGGCTCGCCTCGGCGTTCGCATGGCGGACCTCGAGACGTTCGCCGACAAGCTCGTGCAGTTCCCCGAGGTCCAGATCACGGGCCTCATGACGCACCTCGCGTGCGCCGACGCCGAGGAATCCGCGCCGGAGTCGGGCTACACAAAAGAGCAGGTGGCGCTCTTCGAAGAGGCGACGAAACGCCTTAAAAAAGCCGGTGTCATCGACGATCGTACCATCCGTCATGCCGCCAACAGCGCGGCGCTGCTCCGCGGCGACGCCGTCTTCGATGCGGTCCGTCCCGGCATCGCCATCTTCGGGGTGTCGCCGGTGCTGGCCGGGAGGAGCGAGCTGCGCGCCGCGATGCGCGTGCGCAGCGAGGTGGTCGACGTCCGCAC
>JAYTZB010001193.1:0-1672 GCA_043742085.1 Polyangiaceae bacterium | reverse complement strand
GGCGTCGTCATCGGCGAGCAGGGCCTCGTCGCGCTCGTCCGCGAGGCGCGTGACGTGCTCGGCGGCGTGCTCGATCCCCACGCCGCGTATCTCCTCGTGCGTGGGCTGAAGACGCTGTCGTTGCGCGTGGCACGACAGAACGCGACGGGGCTCGCCATCGCGCGCTGGCTGGAGACCCAGCCGGAGGTCGCGCGCGTCCACTACCCGGGGCTGACCAGCCACCCGGATCATGCGATCGCGGCGCGATTGATGACCGGATTCGGAGGCGTGGTGAGCTTCGTGCTGCGCGCGGATCTCGACGTGACGGCGAGCGCGCTCGATGCATGCGAGCTCGCCACCATCGCGCCTTCGCTCGGTGGCGTGGAGACGTTGATCGAGCAGCCCGCGATCATGTCGTATTACGGCCTCTCGTCCGAGGAGCGCGCGGCGCTCGGCATCGCGGATGGGCTCGTGCGCTTGTCGGTCGGGATCGAGGACGTCGAGGACATCCGCGAGGATCTCTCGCGCGTGCTCGCCGTCGTGGCGGCCGCGAACGCGAACGCGAGCACGCGGGCTGCGGCCGCTGCAGGAGCAGCGAAGACGATCGTGAAGGAGGTGGAGCATGGGCTCTGAGACCACGCGTGACGCGCACGTCTTCCTCGTCGGCACCGGCGTCGTCGGCAGCGCGGTGCTCGCCATCGCGCACGGCGCGAGCGCGACACGGCCGAAGGGGCTCGCGCTCGTGGGCCTGGCCAACACGCGCGGCCTACGGCTCGCACCGCCCGGCGCGACGCTCTCCGAGGCAGAAGCACGCGCCATCGTCACGACTGCGACGGGCGGCGCTACCGTGCTCGTCGGTGACGACGTGCTCGACGAGCTCGCGCGACACACGCATCCGGTGCTCGTCGATGCCACGGCCGCCGACGGCATGGAGGACCTCTACGTACGGGCGCTCGAACGTGGGATCCACGTGGTCACCGCCAACAAGAAGCCCCTCGCTGCGCCATGGGCGGAGCGCAAGCGGCTCTTCGACGCGACGCAGGCGACGCGCCTCGAGAAGGGCGCGCGCTTCCGCTACGAGGCGACGGTGGGCGCCGGGCTCCCCGTGATCGAGACGTTGAAGGATCTCGTACGCACCGGAGATCGCGTGCGTCGCATCGAGTGCGTCCTCTCGGGCACGCTCGGCTTCGTCGCCAACGAGCTCCACGCCGGCACGCCGCTCTCGCGCGCCGTGGCCATCGCCAAGGACCGCGGCTACACCGAGCCCGATCCGCGCGAGGATCTCGGCGGAACCGACGTCGCGCGCAAGGTGGTGGTCCTCGCGCGCGAGCTGGGGTCCGAGCTGGAGCTCGACGACGTCGATCTCCAGCCGTTCGTGCCGGCCTCGGTGAAGGACCTCGCGGACGCCGACCTCGATCTCGCCGCTCGGGTGACGCGCCTGCGCGCCCGCGGCGAGAAGCTCGTGTACCTTGCACGCATCGACGTCGAGCCCGGCACCGACGGCACGACCCGCGTGCGGGCCTCCGCCGGGCCCGTAGCGGTGCCGCTGGATCATCCCGCGGCCACGCTTGGAGGCTCGAGCGCGCTCGTGGCCTTCACCACCGCGCGCTACGACCGCGATCCCCTGGTGGTTCGTGGCTCCGGGGCCGGCGGTCCCGTCACGGCGTCGGCGCTCTTCGCCGACGTGCTGAAG
>JAYTZB010001192.1:0-3286 GCA_043742085.1 Polyangiaceae bacterium | reverse complement strand
GTCATGAGGATGGGTCGGAGCCGCCCGCGCGCCGACTCGGCGATCGCTTCACGCTGCGGCGCACCCGCGTGCCACTTGTCCTTCGCGAACGTCACCAGCAGCACGGCATTCGCCACGGAGACCCCCACCGCCATGATCGCCCCCATCATCGACTGCACGTTCAGCGTCGTGCCGGTCAGCCAGAGCGCCAGGACCACGCCGGCAAGAACTGCCGGCACCATCGAGATGACGACCAGCGGCTCGCGGAGTGATTGGAAGCTGATGCCCAGCATGAGCAGCACGACGACGATCGCGATGCCCAGCCCTTCGCGAAGGCTCTGCATCGTGGTTCGCATCTGCTCCGCTTGACCGTGCATGGCGACCGTCGTGCCCTTCGGCGGCGCGCCGAGGCCTGCGATGGCTCGCTCGACGTCGCCCGCCGCGCGACCGAGATCTCCGCTCGCGATGTTCGCGGTCACGTGGATCGCGCGCTGGCTGTTGTAGTGATCGATCTCGCCCGGCATCGTGCCTTCACGGACGGTCGCCACGTCGCGCAGGAACGCTCGCGCCGAGCCCTCCTGCGTGACCGGCAGACCCGAGAAGTCCTCGAGCGACTGGATGCGGTCTTCCGGAACGCGGACCTGAACGCGATAGCCAACGCCCGTCGCCGGATCGGTCCAGAAAATGGGCGTCGTGAGCGCGCTCGACGACGTCGCCGAGACAAGAGATTTCCCGACGCGGTCCACGGTGAGGCCGAACTGTGCAGCGCGCTCGCGGTCGATGTTCACGTCGAGCGTCGGATAGTCGAGCGCGAGGGGGATCTGGACATCGCGGAGATCGGGAATCTTGGACAGCGCCTCGACGATGCGTTGTGCGAACGCGCGCGTGTCCTTCATGCTCTTCCCGGAGACGGTGACCTGAAGCGGCGTGGCCGCGCCGAAGTTGAGGACCTGCGAGACGATGTCGCCGGCTTCGAAGGAAAAATGCGTGTCGGGGTAGTCCGTGCCGAGCCGCTTGCGCAGCCGCTCCTGCAGGACGTCCATCGGGATGCGGTCCTTGCCCTGGAGCTGCGTGAGGAGCATCGCCTCCTGGGGACCCGAGTTGAAGACGTAGATCGCGTTCACGGGATAGGTCCACGCGGGATTGCCGATGTTCGCGAGCGTCATGCGGACATGGCCGGCACCGACCTCGTCGCGAATGGCGCGATCGACCCCGCGCACGATGTCCACGGTGCGCTCGAGCTGCGTGCCGGCGGGCGCACGAACGTGCAGCTGGAACTGCCCGGTGTCTACGCGCGGGAACAGCTCGGTGCCAAGGCGCGACAGGAGGAAGAGCGCGGGCAGGCAGCACAGGACGTAGACCACGAGCACGACCCAGCGGCCGCGAACGGCGAGCGCCACGCTGCGAACGTAGACAGCTCGCATCCGCTCGAACAAGCTGCGGCGGCCTAGGGTCGATGCCGCGCTCCGGGCGGTCGTGTCGGAACGCGCGAAGAGACGTGTCGCGAGCACGGGCACCACCGTGCTCGAGAGCAAGTACGACGCGATCATCGAGAACCCGACCGCCAGCGCGAGCGGGGGGAACAGCGCGCGGCTGATGCCGACCAGGAAGAACGTGGGTACGAAGACGGCGAGGATGCACATCATCGCGAGGAAGCGCGGCTGCATCACCTCGTGCATGGCATCGACGACCGCGCGTCCCGAAGGCTTTCCCTGAGCGAGATGGGCGTGGATGTTCTCGATGGCGACCGTGGCCTCGTCGACCAGGATGCCGATGGCAAGCGCGAGACCGCTCAGCGTCATGATGTTGATGGTCTGCCCTGCCAGCCGCAGCCCGATCACGGCGGTCAGTATGGAGAGCGGAATCGTGACGACGACGATGAGCGCCGATCGCCAGCTGCGGAGGAAGAGCAGCACCGTGAGCGCGGTGAGGAACGCGCCCAGCACTCCCTCGAGCGTCAGGCCGCGAATCGCGTTCTTCACGTAGACCGACTGGTCGAACTCGAAGTCTACGTGCACGTCGTCCGGCAACTGGGCCCGCATCGCCGGCAGCGCAGCCCTGATGCGCTCGACGACCTCGAGCGTCGACGCGTCGGGCAGCTTCGTGAGCGGCATGTAGACGGTGTCTCGGCCGTTCACGAGCGCAACGTTCGTCACCACGTCGCTGCTGTCCTCGACGCGGGCGACGTCGCGCAGGAGCACCGGCGAGCCGGGTCCAGGGCGCAGGGGCAGCGTCTCGAGCTCCTTCGTGGTGTCCACCATGGCGTTCGTCGCTGCGATGGTCGTCCTGCCGCCGATGCGCACGTTTCCGGCGGGCAAGCTCAGATTGCCCTTGGCGATCGCGGTCGCCACCTCGTCGGTCGACAGGTTGTACGAGCGCAGTCGGTCCGGATCGACGTACGCGACGATCATACGGACCTTGCCGCCGGACGGCGGCGGCGCCGAGACGCCTGGCAGCGTCGCGAGGAGCGGGCGCACCTTGAACAGCGCTGCGTCCTGCACCTCGGCGCCGGAGCGCGTGTCACTCGAGAACACGAGCTGCCCGACCGGCACGGAGCCCACGTCGAAGCGCACGATGAACGGCGGCAACGTCCCCGTCGGCATGAACGACGTCGCGCGAAATGCCATTGCCGTCACCTGCGAGAGCGACTGCGCGATGTCGGTGCCCGGGTGGAAGTACAGCTTGAGCATCGCCATGCCCTGGATCGACTGCGATTCGATGTGCTCGATGCCGTTGATGTAGAGGAAGTGGTACTCGTAATAGCCGACGAGCTGGCCCTCCATCTGCGTGGGCGACATGCCGCCGAACGGCTGCACCACGTAGACGACGGGCACGCCGAGGCTCGGGAAGATGTCGGCGGGCGCACGACGCAGCGAGAGGCCGGCGCCCGCGAGGATGGCGACGACGAGCACGAGGATGGTGATCGGGCGACGGAGCGCCAGGCGAACGAGCCACATGTCAGTGCTGCCCTCGCCCGCCGCGCGACTGCACGAGGAACGGACCGAGATCCCCCGACGCGCGAGCAAGTAGCAGCACGGCGCGACGGACCTCGAGCTTCGCGAGCGCGTCGTCGATCTCCGCCTGGGCGAGCACGCGCTCGGCGTCGGCCACCTCGACGACGGGGGTGAGCCCGGTCTTGAACCTCGCTTCCGCTTGTTGCTCCGCGGTGCGCGCAGCGACGAGCGTGGCCGGCGTTTGTGCCGCGACCTTCAGCGCGCCTCGCAGGACCGACGTCGCCGTGGCCAGCTCACCGGCCACCGCGAGATAGGTCTCGTCTCGCCGTGCTACGGCGACGTCGCGCGTCGCT
>JAYTZB010001191.1:0-3166 GCA_043742085.1 Polyangiaceae bacterium | reverse complement strand
TGGACTGCTTCGTCAACTGGAACGACTGGGGACCGCAGGATTGCCGTTTCAGCTCGACACCAGGAGTCGTGCCTGCGCTCTTCGCGAGTGCGGACTGCTCAGGCGCGCTCTGGTCGGTGCGCCACGGTGAGCCGGCTCCACCGCGGGCCGGGCCTCGCGTGACGTCCCCTCATCGCATGGTCAATGGAGCGTGCGAGCTGGCGCCGGCCGACTATCAGATGGACTACTACGCTGCTGGCCCAGCGGTGCCGACCGACCCGGTGGTCTTCACTCCCGCGGCGCCGACGGGCGTGCCCGGAGAAGCCATCGTCCATTCCGGAAGTGACGGCTCCTCGTTCTGGCTCGGCTCCGTCGCGGCCTACGGTGGTGTCGCGGCGCCGCGCGGGGCCGGTTCCTACACGTCCGTTCCGAGCACCGGCGGGCCGATTGCACGCCGTCACCTCTCGCGGCGAGCGGCCTTCTCGCGGAGGCGGATGGCGGACCGTGGATCACCCGTTCGATCACCGGCGCGTCGTTCTATTCGACCGGCCCCGCGGAGGGCTCGGGATGCAAAATCGACACGTTCATCGCGACGCCGACGAATGCCGAGCTCGACGCCTGCAGTCACGACGAATTCGTGAGCGTCAAGCACGTGGCGACCGGCGTGAGGCTCGTGCGCGATCGGTTCGCCTTCGGTCCGGCCAACGTATTGGCTCCGTACCCCAACACCAATCCGACGGACTACGTTTTCGGAAAAGATTGCAGCCCGACGATGGCATCGGACGGCGTGCTGCGCTGCATCCCCAACCCTGGCTCGTCCTCGATCTATTACGCGGACGCGGCGTGCGCGCAGCCTGTCGTCGCTTCGCATCCGCCGCTCGGAACATGGACGGCGCAATGGGTCGACGGAGCCGTGTCGGTTCACCAGGTCACGGGCTACTACGTGCCGACCGAGCTCTACTGGCGGGCTGGGCCTGGGTGCGTCTCGGGTCCGGTGCCGAAGGGCGAGTACGCCACGCTCGCGGAAATCCTACCCACGAAATTCCTCGCAGTGACCATCGGTGACTAACGAGGCCGTCGCCTCGCGCTTCCCGCGCCGTGCTAGACCCTGGACCACCGATGCGCCGGAGAACCTCGCTGGTGCTCGCGCTGTTCGTCGGCGCGGCGACCGTCACGTGCTTCGGCGCCACCGAGGTGCGCATCGAGCTGATGTCCGACGTGCCTTGCTCGCGCGTCGGTCACGTTCGCATCGAGATCGGCGCGGCCAACGGCAGCCCGCCCACGTCCGTCACCGACGACGCCGTCTGTCACGACGGATCGCCCACCGACCTCGGCTCGCTGGTCGTCGTCCCGAGCGGCGCGCGCGACGAGAGGCTCAGCATCCGCGTCCTCGTCGCGCTCGACAAGACGAGCATCGAGGCGTGCGCGGCGGGAGCCGACCTCACCGGTTGCATCATCGCGCGACGCTCGCATCGCTTCACGAAGCATCGCTCCGGCGAGCTGCCCATCGTCCTCTCCGCAGACTGCATCGGCGTCCTCTGCGACGCGGAGCACACCTGCGTGGGCGGTCGATGCGCATCCGCGGACACGTCCAGCAGCGATTTTTGCGCCGCGTCTGCCTCGTGTTCGGATTCGGGCGCGCCGTCTTCGTCGTCCGGCGGAACGACGAGCGATGCGATGCCCGACGCTGCGATCGAGGCCGGACCGACGGCGTGCGACTTCGGTGGCGGAGCGACCGCGCTTTCCAATGTTCCGCGCATGTATGCACTGACCGCGATGCCCAGCGCCATCTACGGCCTGCGCGCGGGCGCGTCGCTCCTCGACTTCGTGCGCCTCCCGCGCGGGACGAGCGCCTTCGACGTGGTGGCGACCCGCGTGGCCACCGCGTCGGCGTCCGACACGCACGAATTCTGGCTCGCGGTGCCCCCAGGCGGCGGGGCCGGCAGCATCTACTCGCAGCCGGCGGGCGCGACCACCTCGGCCACGAAGCTGAGCGACACGCCCGGCAACCCGTTCATCGCCGAGGGCGATCACGCCTTCGCCATCGAGAGCGATCCCAACGGCGAGGCGTTCTGGCTGATATCGCCGGCGCCACCGCTACGACTCGGATCGGGCGGACCGTTCGAGTACTACGGCGGCTTCGCGGTGGGCGAGGATCGCCTGTTCTTCGGCGAGACCACGAGCACCATCCGCTCGCTGCCGAAGAACGCCGCTGCCACGGCGACGACCGAGGTCACGCTCACGGCGGGCGCGAACATCCAGCAGATCCTCACCGATCGACCGGGCAGCGATCTCTATTTCACCGAAGGCACGCTGGGCCTCGCGCGTTACTCCGGCGGCACCGTGACCAAGCTCGCCTCACCGAAGTTGCTCTTCGGGTTCCAGCTCGACGCGACCGATCTCTACTGGCTCGAGCCGGACGGCGCCGGCGCCTCGAGCTTGATGCGGATCGCCAAGACCGGCGGCGCGGTCGGGACGCGCCTGTCCGGCGTGGCCGCCAACACGGTGTTCGCGATCGACGCGAAGTGTCTCTACTGGTGGGACGGCGACACGATGGGCACGCTGCACGTCGAGCCGAAGTGATGTCCGCCGCGATGAGCAACGACAGCGTGTTCGGGGAGATGAACCCCTCGTTCACGGCCGGCAAGCCCACCAACGCGGACTCCTCGGGGCAGACCATCCTCGAGATCCCCTTCTCGTTCAAGATCCCCATCCCGATGCCGGCCGCCGATTGCGCGTCGACCCACTGCGGTGCGCCCAGGTTCATGTGTCTTCCGGACGCCGTCGATGCGGGACCGGACGACGCGGGACAAAGGGACGCCGCGATCCCGGCGACTGCGGATGCAGGTCCGTCTCCGACCGAGCCCATGCCGTCATCGAGCGGTTGCGGCTGCGAGGTCGGCCCGCGCGAGAGCCACGCGCCGGTGCTGGGCCTGCTCGTTGCAGGAATCGTCGTGGCGCTCCGCCTTCGTCGTGACAAGCGCGAGCGGGGCGCTAAGAGAGGGATAACCATGAATTCGCGAATCCACGTGGGGTATCTCGTCATCGTTCTGGCAACCGCGACGTCAGGAGCTCTCGGCTGCAAGCGCCTCGGTCACGGGGCGAAGAAGGACATGTGCGGGCTGCTCACGGATGCGGAGGTCGAGTCCGCGATGAAGCTCAAGGTGGCCTCGCACAAGGGCGATGG
>JAYTZB010001190.1:0-4238 GCA_043742085.1 Polyangiaceae bacterium | reverse complement strand
CCGCCGCCCGCGGCTCCTCCGCCGAAGCCGGTCGCGAAGCCGCCCCTGCCCACCGCAGGGCCCACAGGAAAGTCGCCGGACCGCGGCTTCTGATACCCTCGCATCGTTCGGTTCGCTCGGAGGACCGCCATCGACATGCACCTTCGCCGCCTCTGCACGCTGGTCCTCGCATCGACGCTGGCCGTCACCGCTGCGACGACCGCTTCCGCCGATCCGAGCCTCTCCGATCGCGAGACAGCGCGGAGCTTGATGGACGACGGCGATGCGAAGCGCGACAAGAGCGACTTCAAGGGCGCGCTCAAGAGCTACGAGGCCGCCGACGCGATCATGCACGTGCCGACCACGGGGCTCGAGGTGGCGCGCGTGCAGGCGCAGCTCGGCATGCTGCTCGAGGCACGCGAGACGTTGAACCGCGTGAATCATCTGCCGCCGAAGCCCGGCGAGCCCGCGCCGTTCAGCGCCGCACGCAAGACAGCGGAGACGTTGACCGCCGAGCTCGGCGCTCGCATCCCGTCCGTGACCGTGCTCGTGACGAACGCCGACCCGGCACAGACCACGGTCATCGTGTTCGACGGCGAGATCGTTCCGCCGGCCGCGGCCTCTGCGCCGCGGAAGGTCAATCCCGGCCGCCATGCGGTCGTGGCGCGCTCCGGCTCGGTGGAGCGGAAGCAGGACATCGACGTCGCCGAGCGCGAGTCGAAGTCGATCACCATCGATCTGAAGACGATCGCTCTCGTCCCGGCGGGAGGCGGTGAAGAGCCGACCGCTTCGACCTCCTCGTCGTCGCTCCCGAAGATCCTCATCTACGGAGGCTTCGGCCTCGGCATCGTCGGCGTCGGCGTCGGCTCGGTGACCGGCATCATGAGCATCTCGCAGGTCAGCGACATCAAGAAGAGCTGCCCGAACGACGTGTGCGACGCGGGCAAGCAGAGCGACATCGACTCGGCGAAGTCGCTGGGCACCATCTCGACGATCGCGTTCATCGCCGGCGGCGTTGGCATCGGCGCCGGCATCGTCGGGCTGGTCCTCCAGAGCAAGCAACCGAGCAGCGAAGCCGCTCCCCCGCCGCCGGGCGCGAGCGGGAAAGCAACGCTCACCGTGCGCCCTGACGTCGGCCCGACCTGGCTCGGCCTCCACGGCTCGTTCTAGACGCCGGCGCGTCGTAGGCCCGAGGGCCGATCCCAGAGACGGGGGAGACGCTGAGGAAGGAGACGCAGAGCAGATTTGGCTGCCGATCTTGATTCCGAGCCAACGCGCGTCGACGCGACGTATCGAGCGCGACGTTCGGCAAACGCGCGCCGCCCTGTTCCGGAGATCGGTAGCCAATCACGGCTCTGCGTCTCCTGCCTCTCCGCCTCGCCGTTTCTCGTCGGCGAGCGCTGGAGGCAACCCTCGAGTCGTCTAGGCGAAGGCTCGTCGGAAGCTGACTGCGAACGCTTGCGCGAGCTGCGCGTCGATCGTGCCGCCCGGGACGCCCCCGGCCCGTAGCGCGCTGCCGACCACCACGCCGTCAGAGGACGTCGCCAGCGCGGACAGCGTCGCCAGCGTCGCGCCGCTCGCTACCAGCACCGGCTTGCCCGATGCGCGCTTCACCGCCGCGAGCTTCTCGAGGTCGACGCCCTTGCCCGTGCCCTCCCCGGTCACGAGGACCACGTCGGCCATGCCGCGCTTCGTCAGATCCTCGACCTCTTGGACGAGCGGTCGCGGCGCGCCGAGCGGCGCGGAGTGCTTCACGTCCACGTCGGCCCAGATCGCCACCTGCTCGGCGGCGAGCGCGCGCCGCAGCCGCAACGTGCCCGCCGCATCGCCCTGCACGATGCCCTGATCGGTCACTCGCGCGCCGGTGAGCACGTTGATCCGCACGAAGCTCGCGCCGGTGCAGACGGCGATGGAGAGCGCCGCCTCGCCATCGTTGCGCAATACATTGATCCCGAGCGACACGCTCGGCGCGGCCGTGCGCACCGCCACCGCGCATGCCGTCATCGCCGCAATGGTCACCGCGGGCACCTTGGTGGCGAAGAACGGCGCATCACCGAAGTTCTCGACGACGATCGCGTCGTAGCCCGCGTCCGCGAGGATCCGCGCGTCGTTCGCCGCCTCGCGCGCGCACTCGGCGGCGGTGAGCGTGGAGCGCGGGCTGCCCGGCAGCGCAGGTAGATGAATGACCCCGACGAGCATCGCCATGCCCGTGCTCTATCACGCGGGCGCGGCGCTGACGTGCCGGTCTTACTTGAAGTTGAAGCCCGGCACGCTGACCGTGCCGCTCGGCGCGGCGCCGAAGCCCGGCACGGCCACGCTGCCGCCGCCCGGCTGCGGATCCGGCTTTCCGAGGGTCCCACCGACACGCAGGGCGTAGAAGCCGTCCGCCGACTTGGCCTTCGCCATGCGCGGATCCATCTCGAGCATCGGCTTGTCCTTCACGCCAGGCGCTCCGAACAGCATCTTGGTCTTGTCGTTCTTCGTCCGGTAGCCGTCGTTCAGCTTGAACTTGAGGTTCACCTCGAGGTGCGCGTCCGTCGCGACCTCGCGGAGCTGCACGCGACCGTCGCCGGTCACGTCCACGTCGCTGCCCGACGCGCCGACCTTCGTGATCTTGAGAATGCCGTCCTTGGCGTCGCCGTTGACCGCGAAATTGCCGACCTTGAGCCTCGGGAGCGTGAACGGCCCGAGCGGTGTCTTGACCGTCAGCTCCTTCGAGTTGCCCGCGACCATGTCGCGGATCTCGAGGGCGACGGTGCCGTTGGCCTTCGACGCCTTGCCCTCGGGCAGCTGAAACTTCAGATTCCCGAACAGCTTCCCTTCCAGCGGAAAGCCCACGTTGGCGGCGATCGCGTCGATCTTGCTCATGTCGACGGCGTCGAACGTCACGTCGACGTTCCGCTCCTTGCCGCTGTCGTCGAACGATCCCTTGATGGTGCCGTCGAAGGCGTCGATGCGGAAGCTCACGTCCTTGTTCCCGACCAGGAGCCCGAGCAGCGAGATGCGCGCGCGCGCCTCGTCGATCTTGATCTCGGTGGGGGCCTTCGTCGGATCCGCCGAAGGCGAGATGAGCCTGACGCCCTTCGCCTTCACGCCGGTGAGCCACGACGAGTCGAGCTCGTCGATCTGCAGCTCGGTGGGTGCCGACGACGTCCGCTGCTGCGCGTTGAACGTGGTGACGATGCGCTCCTTGAGCTTCTCGTACGGGAACGTCCACGACAGGAAGACGACGAGGCTGAACAGGTAGAAGAGCGGATAGCCGACCTTCGGGGCGATGCGCTTCAGGCGCTCCTTCGTGACCTCGTTCACGGCTTCTTCTCCGGGACGGGCGCGCCACCGGCGGGGGCCGCGGGCTCGGTGCGGTCATAAGCGCTCACGCCGACCTCGACGTCGTAGGAGTCCGGCTCGCCGGCGCGCTTGCGGATGTTCAATCGCGATACCGCCACGGGATATCCGCTCTTCTCGATGGCCTCGAGAAACTTGGCAATCGCCGCCATTCCCGATTTCTTGAGGTGGATGACGGTATTGCGCTCGACGTATTTCTTGCCGTGCGGAACGTCGGGACGGTCGACGGAGTCGGTGACCTGGAGCTTCTGCGCGCTCGCGTTCTGCTCCAGGAAGCCCGCGAGCTGCGGGGCCTTTCGCCCGTAGCGCTGGGAGATCGAGGTCTTTCGCTCCTGCCGCTCGCGGATCTGCGCGCGCGCGTTGTTGACCGAGACCATCGCGCTCCGGAGGTCGTCGTTCTCGGCGCGGCGGCTCGACACGAGGGTCTGGAGGCCGATCGGAATCGCGAGGAGCAGCATCACGCCGACCACCACGACGGCGATACTTGCCATTCGCTGCTCGCGCGGATTGAGCCCCGAGCGCTCGAAGATGGGAATCACCATTACTTGGTACCTCCGGTCGTGGCCGGTGCGCTGGCCGATGAAGAGCCCGCTGCGCCCGCGGTCTTCTTGGCGCCGCCCCTCACGTCCTCGGGACACTTGATGTCGAACTCGAGCACGTACTTCTGCGCGGTGCCGCCGACCTGCGCGGTGGTGCGCGTGATCTTGGGGTCGGCGAAGCAGCGCTCACCTTCCAGCGCCGTCTTGATGGCCTGGGCGTCGGGGATGCTCCCCACGATGCCGTGGAGGATGACGTGCTGCTTCTGGATGTCGAGTTCCTCGATGTCGTGGGTCATCGACTGCGGGATGAGCTCGGAGATCTTCACCATGACGTCGAACGAGTCGGCGTGGGGCAACGGATCCTCGTCGGCGAGC
>JAYTZB010001189.1:0-2905 GCA_043742085.1 Polyangiaceae bacterium | reverse complement strand
GCGAAGACGTTGAGCTGCGTGTCGAGCGTCTCGCGGCTGTTGAGGTCCTTCGAGTAGCGACCGCGCCAGCGGAAGGTCTTGCCCTTTGCCTTCTCGACGCCGGCGGTATCCACGCCGCGCTTCTCGAGGTCGCTCATCACGAGGTCCGGAAAATCCTCACCGATGACGCCGACGAGGCGCACCGGGCAGAACAGCGACGCCGCGATGGAGGCGTACGTGGCGGCGCCACCGACGACGTTCTCGAAGGTGCCGGTAGGCATCTCGAGGTCGTCGTAGGCGAGAGAGCCGACGATGAGGACGGACTGCGATGGACGCGCTTCGTTGGACCCGGGCTTGTTCATTGGGCGGCCGGCACCTTAGCCCAAACCGGCGCGTCGTTCGAGCCTGCTCACGTTTCGTGGAGCAGCCAGCCGAGCCGCTCGCGCGCGGCATGGGAGATCGACGCTGGATGGGTCATCACCGCGCCCCGCGCCGCGCCGTGCGCGATGCTCCTGGCCGGGTCGGGGAGCGCGCCGGCGAGGTGCGCCAGGGCCTGCTTCGCGAGGACCACGTTCTTCTTCATGGTCGCGACGACGGCGTCGACGGTCACGTCGTCGTGGCCTTCGTGCCAGCAGTCGTAGTCGGTGGCGAGGGCGAGGGTCGCGAAGGGGAGCTCCGCTTCGCGCGCGAGCTTGGCCTCGGGCATCGACGTCATGCCGATCACCGAGACGCCCCACGAGCGATAGAGGCGGCTCTCGGCCCGCGTCGAGAACTGCGGGCCCTCCATGCACACGTACGTGCCCCCGCGATGGACGCGCGCGCCGGTCTTCTCGCCCGCGTCGCCGAGCGCCTTCGCGACCAGCGCGCACACGGGATCGGCGAACGGCACGTGGCCGGCGACGCCGTCCTCGAAGAACGTGGTGATGCGCTTCTTCGTGAGATCGATGAACTGATCGGGGATGACGAGCTGACCGGGCTCGATCTCCTCCTTCATCGAGCCCACCGCGCTCACGCTCACGAGGTGCGTCGCGCCGGCCTTCTTCAGCGCGCAGACGTTCGCGCGGTAGTTGATCTGGTGCGGCGGCACCTTGTGTCCCCGACCGTGGCGCGGCAAGAAGAGGAGCGTGGTGCGCGATTCTCCGTCGCCCAGCGTGCCCTTGACGAGCACGTCGCTCGGCTTGCCGAACGGCGTGTCGACGTCGATCTCCGTGACGTCGCGGAGGCCATCCATCTCGTAGAGGCCGCTGCCGCCGAGAACGCCAAGCGTGTAGCTCATGCCGCTCGCTTAGCGGCCTTCGCGCCCCGCGCCAAGAGTCGCCGAGCGCGAGCGCTCAGGGCTTGGCGACCTTCCAGATGGCCCCGTCGGTATAGGTCGCGAAGTAGACCGCGTTCGCATCACCCGCGATGGCCGTAGGCTCTCCGTTGCCCGTCCACAGGACGTCGGGCGTCGTGCAACAGCCGCTCTGCTCGCAGCTGACGATGCTGCCGTTCATGTAGGGCTCCATCGCTCCGTCGCCGAGGTTCGTCCAGTAGATGCGGGCGCCGTCGGCGTGGATCCCATAGGGGCGCTTGTTCGTGCTGCCGCCGTAGTCACAGGGCAGCCCGCCGCTGCGCGGGACGCGTCGCATGATGCCGGAGGTCGTGCCCGAGAAATCGTAAGCGCTGAAGTAGAGCGCCGCCGGAGTGCCGACGAGCCGACCATCGTCGGCGGTGCCGCTCATGTACGTGGACTTCGGGTCGACGCCGCCGTCGGTGAATGCCTCGAACACCGTGGCGCGGTTGGGCCCGCTCGAAGGCGAGATGGTCACGGTGTAGAACGCGTGAGCGCCGTCGACGTAGTAGTTCGAACCGAAGCCGAAGTCGGCGCGGAAGACCACCGGCGGCGCCGTCGGAGGCGTGTAGACCATGAGCCCGCGGCCCGCGGTGTCGTCGCCGTAATAGACCTTGTTCTGATCGACCGTGACGGCCCGCGGGCCGGTCGCAGAGGCGATCAGCGTCGGCACGCACGGCGCGGCACCGACGATGGGGCACGAATAGAGGCCGCCGGACTGACCCGGCGTACCGGCTGGATTGTCGTCCACGACGAAGTAGAGCTTGTCGGTGAAGATGGCGAGCCCGCGCGCGTAGCGGAGCGTGACGTAGGGCTCGGGGGTGCCCCCGCTCTTGCCGAGGCGCCATACGCCGCCGCTCTGGGTGGTCAGCGTCACGCGCGTCGACACGAACAAGAACTGATCGGTCACGACCAGGTCGTCGAACGGGGCGCCGCTGACCATGCCGAGCTCGACCGCCGCGCACTTTCCCGCGGCGCATGTACCGCCCACGCAGTCGTGACCGCAACGCCCGCAGTTCTTCGGGTCCGTCGTGAGGTCCGCGACGCACGTCGAGCTTTCCGTTCCTGCGTCGCCGGTGGAGCCCTCCACGTTGGAGGGAGCGTCCGTCGAGCCGTCCGCTCCTGCGCTTCCGCCGTCCGCGTTTGGATCGACGAAGTAGATGTCCTTCACGTCGAGGAGCGCGTTGCAGCCGGTGAGCGCCACGGAAGCTGCGAGAACGATGCGAAGCGAGCGCCGCATGGTCAGAATACCCCCAGGAAAGTCATGCCCGCCGAGCGGCCGTCGGTGCTCGGCACGACGCGAAGGCTCCTCGGGGCTCGGCTCGTTGCGGCCGCGGCCGCGGCCGCGCGCTCGCCGGTCGAGGGCGCGGTGAGGACGAGTGTGGCGCCGACCGCGAGGCCGATACCGCCGGCGATGAACGCGATGGTCGAGACCGTCCCGAACGTCTTCGCGCTGTCGGCAGCGTCGACGGCGTCTTTGCTCGTGCACACGCCGCTGTCGGGACACGCCTTCTTCGAGTCGTTGTTCTTGCCGATGGCGATGAGCCCGGTGACGGCGCCGGCGGCGAGGCCGGCGATGCCGATGCCTCCGATGAC
>JAYTZB010001188.1:0-2919 GCA_043742085.1 Polyangiaceae bacterium | reverse complement strand
GCGGTCGGGTGCAGCTCGACGTCGAGCCCCGCTGCGCCTGGGCCCGCGGCGCCCATCGCAGACGCCACCCCCGAGGACGACGCTGCGACGAGTGATGACGCAGGGACGCCGACCAAGAGCTGCGACCCCATCACCGCGCGCGCGGTGGACCCCGAGATCTTCATCGGGCCGACCGGGCTCAAGCAGAAGCTCGTCGCGCTCATCGCGTCGGCGAAGACCACGCTCGACGTCCTCATCTACGAGATCGACGACGCCGACGTCATCGCCGCGCTCGTCGCCGCCCAGAAGCGCGGCGTCGTCGTGCGGATGGTGATCGACCGCAACAACCAGGGCACGGCGAAGACCACGCTCGTCGCCGGGGGCGTGGAGGTCCACGACTCGTCGTCGATCTTCCCGTACGCGCACGCGAAATCCATGCTCATCGACAAGACCCGCTCGGTCATCATGTCGATGAACATGAACTCGTACTCGATCAACGGAGAGCGCAACTACGGCGCGGTCAGCTCCGAGCCGGGGGACGCCGAGGATCTCGCGAAGGTCTTCGAGGCCGACTTCGCCGGAACGCCGACGAGCGTCGAGCTGGGATGCTCGAAGCTGCTGGTCGCGCCGTTGAACGCACGCCCGCGGATCCTCGACCTCATCGCGTCCACCAAGTCCAAGCTCGTCATGTCGGTGATGTACCTGAGCGACCCGGCGCTGTTGCAAGCGACGCTCGATCGCGCAGCGGCAGGCGTGCCCACGCGGATCATCCTGGCCGACCCCGGCTGGATCAAGGGCAACGACGTGACGGCCCAGAAACTGGCGGCCGCGAAGATCCCTGTAAAGTACATGAAGTCCCTCGATTGCCACGCCAAGCTGATCGTCTCCGACGATCGGGCGTTCGTCGGCTCCGAGAACATGTCGTCGAACTCGATCGACGCGAACCGCGAGGTCGGCATCATCGTGTCGAACCCGCCTTCGGTCGCGCCCATCGAGAAGCAGTTCGAGGCGGACTGGGCGAGCGCGACCGTCGCGCCCTGACGTTCGCCGCCGGCTACGACAGTCACGGCACCGAGAGCCGCGGCACCGAGAGATAGACGGGCCCTCCAGCGTCGAGCAACGTTGATGCGCCGCTCTTCGTCCATTCGGGCGCTCACGATCGTTCCCAGGACACGAGCCGCGGCGGCCCGGGAGGTGTCCTCATGCATCCATCGCTCATCGTCAGCGGGCTCTCGATTCTCGTGGTGGTCTCGTCCGGCTGCGGCGGCAGCGTCCGCGACGGAACCGGCCGCTCGCCGCTCGCTGCGTCTGCGCTCGCGGGCACCTGGGACCTCACGGCCACACCGACGTCGCGCTCGGCGTCCACGTCGGGATCGCTGGTGATCGGGCCATCACGTATCGAGCTCACGGTCGGCGGAAGCACGCTGGCGCTCGAAGGCCGTGGCTCGACGATCACGCTCACGTCGAGCCCAGACGTCCACGTCACCCACGAGCCGGCGGCCCTCGACACCGGTGCGCTGCCGCTCGACGTCGGCGGCATCTGGCTCGCCGCGAGCGCGGACGGCTCCCAGCAGTGCCATGCGCGCCTCACGACGAGCGCGTTCAGCGGCGACTGCTCGGCGGTCGACACCGGCGGCTGGGGCGTGCCGCTTCATGGCTCCGTGCACGGAACACGCGCGCTCTCGCTGGCGTCGAGCTTCGGCGATCTCGGCGGCGCGTGGACCATCACCCAGGGCGACGTGACCTGCACCGCGGTCTTCGAGGGCAATGACTTCTCCTTGAGCTGCATCCGCGACGGCGTCCTCACCGGTTCGCTCTCTGCGCACGTGACGGACTCGCTCGCGAGCGGAACGTCCAGCGCCGGCACCGAATTCGCTGCGCGACGTCGCGGCCCCACGGGTTGAGACGTGGTGCTCCTGCGCGCGCACGTCCTCACGGTGCTCGTCGCCGCCGCCGGCGCTTCGGCGGCGGTATCGGTGCGCCAGTTCGAGCCGACCTCGCGCGTCGCCATGCGCTCGTCACGTGCCGAGGACCGCGGGCCGGTCGCATGGATCGTGTTGCCGCCGCGGGCTGGTGCGCTCGGTGCGCTCGATGCGCGTGATGCGCGTGATGCGCGTGATGCTCGCGAGCCGCGTGCTGCCCGCGACGCGGGCAGTGCCGCGAATTCCACCACGGACCTCGCGCTCGCGTCGCTCTCGGACCACGAGGTCGACGAGGTCCGTGCCGGTCTCGAGCTGCTATCGACGCGGCTCGACGCGCGCGCGAATCCGTTCGGCGACGACCTCGACGACGGCCCGCCTGGCGAGGCGATGGCCGCCGTCCGCCGCTCGCTCGCGCCGGCGCTCACGGCTGCGCATCATCTCACGGCGCGCACGCACACCGCCGCCGACGGGGCCTTCGCGATCGAGCTCGCCTCGAGCTGTGCCGAGGCGCCGCCCGATGCGACGTGCGTTCGGCTCTGGCATGCTCCGACCAGCGCCGCACGGGAGGCCGATGGATCCACCGAGCTGCGCGCGCGCGCGTCGTTCTTCACGTGGCCGATCGCCTCCGCTGCCGTCGTGCGGTTCGCCGATGCCGCGAGAGCCGTCGAGGTGCTCGAGACACTCCGCATTCGCGCGCGGACCGCGGAGAGCCGCATTGCCCTCGTCCTCGACGAGCGCGCGCTCGCCGGCGGAGCCGATCCGCGCAGCGACGCGGTGCGTGAGGCTGCCCGCCGCGTGTTTGCGCATCCGGTCGCTGCGCGTTCCTCCGAGCTCCAGGCGCTCCGGCCGCTCGCTGCGGTCCCGGCCGCAGGGCGTCGCGTCCCGTGGCTCGTGCTCGAGAGCGGCGAGATCATGGTGGTGCCCAAGTTGGGCGGTCTATCGGACCTTGCGGCGTTCGACCGCGAGCTCGACGCGCTCTTCCGCGCGCGCGGCCTCGACCGTGAAGCGCGCTGGATCC
>JAYTZB010001187.1:0-1583 GCA_043742085.1 Polyangiaceae bacterium | reverse complement strand
GATCCCGTCGCCGATGCCAAGGCCGAAGCGCAACGGTTCAAGGAGCAGTGGATGCGCTCCGCCGCGGACTTCGACAACTTCCGCAAGCGCTCGCGGAAGGAGCTCGAGGACACGCGAAAGGCCGGCCGCGAGGAGCTGCTCAAGGATCTCCTGCCCGTCTTCGACAATCTCGAACGCGCGATGACCAGCGCCGAGCGCGCGACCGAGGTGAAGCCGGTCTCCGACGGCCTCAAGCTGGTGCTCCGCCAGTTCGTCGACACGCTGGGACGCTCGGGCATCACGAAGGTCCCCACGGTCGGCCTGCAGTTCGATCCTGGCCTCCACGAGGCGATCCAGCAGGTGGAGACCGACGAGCACCCCCCGGGAACGGTGGTCGCCGAGGTCCAGCCCGGTTACCTTCAGGGCGAGCGGCTGATCCGAGCGGCGATGGTGGTCGTCGCGAAGCCGAAGATGACCGTCGCGGACGCCGATGACGGAAAGAAGGAGACAGAGGCGTGATCGCGAAGGGGCGCGTATGAGTCGTTCATGACGAAAGTCATCGGCATCGACCTGGGGACGACGAACTCGTGCGTAGCGATCGTCGAGCAGAGCCCCACGGGGAAGATCGACGTCAAGATCATCCCCAACGCCGAAGGTGCGCGCACGACACCCTCGATCGTCGCGTTCACCGCGAGCGGTGAGCGTCTCGTCGGCCAGTCGGCGAAGCGCCAGGCCGTCACCAACGCGACGAACACGGTCTACGCCGTGAAGCGCCTCATCGGTCGGAAGTACAAGTCCGACGAGGTGAAGCACCAGCTCGATCGGAGCCCCTTCAAGGTCATCGAAGCGCCCAACGGCGACGCCTGGGTCTCGGTCGCGGGCAAGGACATGTCGCCGCCCGAGGTCAGCGCCATGATCCTCGTGCGCATGAAGGAGATCGCCGAGGCGTATCTCGGCGAGACCATCGGCGACGCGGTGGTCACCGTCCCCGCCTACTTCGACGATGCGCAGCGCCAGGCCACGCGCGACGCCGGCAAGATCGCCGGCCTGAACGTCCGCAGGATCATCAACGAGCCCACCGCCGCCGCCATCGCCTACGGCCTCGACAAGAAGACCGCCGAGCGCATCGCGGTCTACGACCTCGGCGGAGGCACGTTCGATATCTCGATCCTGGAGATCCAGGAGGGCGTCTTCTCCGTGAAGGCGACCAACGGCGACACGTATCTCGGCGGCGAGGACTTCGACCTCCGCATCGTCGATGCCATCGCCGAGCAGTTCCAGAAGGAGAACAACGTCGATCTCCGCAAGGACCGCATGGCCCTCCAGCGCCTCAAGGAGGCGGCGGAGAAGGCGAAGCACGAGCTGTCGTCGTCGCTCGAGACCGAGCTCAACCTCCCGTTCATCGCCACCAACGCCAAGGGTGAGCCGCTCCACGTCCAGAAGGCGATGAAGCGCGCCGAGCTCGAGCTCCTCACCATGGAGCTCGTCGAGCGGAGCCTCGAGCCGTGCCGCGCGTGCCTCAGGGACGCGAAGCTCTCGCCCTCCGACATCCAGTCGGTCGTCCTCGTCGGCGGCATGACGCGCATGCCGTCGGTGCAGAAGGC
>JAYTZB010001186.1:0-7076 GCA_043742085.1 Polyangiaceae bacterium | reverse complement strand
TTCTGCGCGGCGGGGAGCGCGTCGTAGCCCTGCGGGAGCGACGCGCGGTCGGCGGGCTTCGCCGAGAGCGACGTGAGCGCGTCCTCGCCGGCGCCGGTGTCGACGGCATCCTCTTCCTGGGGCGACGCGCAGTGGAGGAGCGCGGGAGCGAAGAGGAGGGCGGCGAGCACCAGGGCGACGCGGGACTGGGTCATGGTAGATGACCTTTCAGCACATGGTGGGCCAAGCAAAAAAGCCAAGGGTTCTGGCCTGCATCGCCCTCGACGACCCCCAAAAGGTACCGAACTTACCCACCTTGTGGGCTAGTCGCGGCCCACCCTGATCGGGTCAGAACCGCACGCCGGTGAGGGCGTAGATGCCGGCGCTCGGCGCGGCCACCCAGCTCGGAAGGAAGAACGCCTCGGCGGCGAGGCCGAGGTCATAGCGACCGAGCCGCACCACCGCTTCGATGGCGGGGCCGACGATGAAGCGTGGCTCGCCATCGCGGACCTTCGCGGTGCCGACGCGCGTGAAGCCGTAGATCAACGTCGCCCCCGTCTGGAGCCCGGGGCGGAGGCGCACGGGACCGATCGGGATCTCGTAAGCGGCGCCGGCGGTGCCGCGCAGCGAGGAGTACGACGAGCGGTAGGTGATGACGCCGTTGCCCGCGCCGTCGGTGTCGCCTGCGCTCCACACGGCGACCACCTCGAGGCGGATGCGCGCCGGGAACACGTAGCCCGCGGCGGCGCCGAGACCGACGCCCAGCGACGACACGCCGGTGGTCCAGGCCGCGGCATAGCCGGCGCGGAGCGACGCATCCCATCCGTCGTCGGCGCGCGCCGTCCGCTCGACGCCGAGCCAGCTCGCGAGCGTGATCGCGGCAGCAGTCGCGATGCGCGTCCGTTTCATCGCCGG
The DNA here is from genome assembly GCA_043742085.1 of Polyangiaceae bacterium. Classification (GTDB taxonomy): domain Bacteria; phylum Myxococcota_A; class Polyangia; order Polyangiales; family Polyangiaceae; genus Labilithrix. Next base: position 6,182 of record JAYTZB010001186.1, on the reverse strand, counting down.
CACGCCTCGGTTCCTTCGTCCTGCAGCACGTCGCCCTTCACAGGTACGAAGGACCACGCGTACTCATGCTCGCGGAGCTCGAGGCGGAGCGCGCCGTGCGCGTCGTTCGCGCGCAGCTCGCTGCGGTTCGGCTCCTTCGCGCTGAACTTCGCCAGCTTCACGCCGCCGGTGCCGACCACGATGCCGCGCGTTCCGCTCGCATCGTCGCGCAGGCCGTCGACACCGATGCGCGGAAAGCGCTGGTAGTTGTGGGCGTGACCGTTGAGCACGAGATCGACGCCGTGCTCGACGATGATGCGCCAGAGCGCATCGACCATCGGGCTTCCGCCTTCGCTGCTCGCGCTGAAGCGCGGATGATGCCACATGGCGAGCGTGCAGCCGCTCGGGTGCGCATCGAGATCGGCGCGGAGCCATGCCGCCTGGGGCGAGCTCTCGTCGCAGCCGCCGAAGTCGTCGGCGACGTCGGACACGACATCGGGGTCACCACCGCAGTTGCTGTTCAGCGCGACGACGTGCCAGCGGCCGATGTCGAAGCTGTACCAGCCCTTGAACACATCGCCTGAAGAGCCGCAAAAATAGGCGTAATACGCGCCGGCGTGCGGCGTGTGGTACTCGTGATTGCCGGGCACCGCGCGCGTGATGCCGCGAAAACGTCCCAGGCTCGGGCCGTAGCAATCGACGAGCTCGTCGATGTTGGCATTTGGATACGCGAGGTCTCCGAGGGCGAAGACGGCGTCGGGCTTGATGCCCTCGATGGTGGTTGCCACCGCCATCTGGCTGCCGCCGGCGCAGTCCGCGATGTCGCCCACCGCAGCAACTGTGACGACGGTCGCGCCCGGCGCGACGTTCGGCAACGCCGGCGACGCATCGCACGGCGGCAGCGCGCGCGAATCGGGCGCGCACGTCGGCGTGACGGCAGCGAGGGTGACGGCAGCGAGGAGCGCGCTGCGCGTGACGGAGGCGCGCGGCATGGGCGGGAGCATACGTCCGAACATGACGAGTAGCGCATGGACGTAGTTTTCCGTGGCCAGCGCTCTTGCTTGCTTTTGCTCTGGAGTTGGGACTGACTGCGCGCGTCGTTTCCCCCGACGATGAAGCTCCCGCACGTCATATCGACCCTGGGCGTCGCGCTCCTCGCGCTCTCGCTGTCTGCTTGCGGTGGCGCGGCCACCACGGGCGGCGGACCTGCGTCGGCGACGCGCCTGCGCTCCGCGGATCCGCGCGCGAACCAGGCCGTGCCTCCGGTGGGCAGCGGTGACGGCGTCGCGCCACGTGCCGCGCAGCTCGACCGCGCAGCGTCCGGCCCCGAGGACACGAGCAAGAAGACGGCGGCGCTCGAGACCGCCGCCTACACCGACAGCGATCGCGTCACCATCTTCACCCCCGCCATCACCGGCACCATCGAGAACGTGGTCGACGGCGCGACGCTCTCCGGCAGCTACCTCGTCGACGTCGTGTCGGCGGCCTCCGTCGACATCATCGCCACGGCATCGAAGCGCTGGCACGAGGTCCGGCACGCCGGAACGCTGGCCGGTCGCTACAAGCCGCGCGATCTCGGCGTCGGCTTCTCGGCATCGGCGTCGAGCGAGCCCGACTACCTCTCGTACGGCGCGTCCGGCAATATCAGCTACGACCTCGACGAGAAGAACACGTCGCTCTTCTTCGGCTACGGCTACGGGCACGACACCATTGGTCGCGGCGGTACGCCCTTCACGACGTTCGCGCGCTCGCTCCAGCGCGGCAGCTTCCTGCTCGGCTTCGATCAGGTGGTCGGTCCGGCGACGCTCGCGTCGCTCTCGCTCAGCGCGATCATCGAGAACGGTGATCAGTCGAAGCCCTACCGCTACATCCCGATGTTCTCTCCGACCGAAGCGATCAACGTGCCCGCGGGTGCGTCCGTCGAGTACGTCAACGCGCATCGCCTCGTGGAGCGACCGCTGGAGCAGCTCCCGCTCGCGCGCCGCCGCTTTGCGCTCAGCTTCCAGATCGCGCATCGGCTCGAGTCGTCGACCATTCGCGCGACCGAGCGCGCCTACGTCGACAACTGGGGCGTGAAGGCGACCACCACCGACGCGCGCTGGATCTTCGACGTCGCCGATCGCCTTCGTCTCTGGCCGCACTTCCGCTTCCACGCGCAGACGCCGGTGACGTTCTGGCAGCGCGCGTACGTCTCGGCGAGCCAGCAAAGCTTCTCGCTCCCCGAGTTCCGCACCGGCGACCGCGAGCTGGGTCCGCTCTTCGGCGTGACCGGCGGCGGCGGCGCGAAGGTGTTCCTGGGCAGCTCGGCGCACCCGCACTTCTTCGCCATCGCGTTCGAGGCTGACGCCGTCTACACGAGCTACCTCGACGACCTCTTCATCACGTCGCGCACCGGGGTCCTCGGATCGATCACCCTCGAGCTGGAGGAGCCATGACCGTGAAGGCTCGCGCTGGCATCGCTCTCGCTCTCGGCGGAACCGTCCTCGCGGCCGCCCTGGCGTGGGCGTGCGGCGATCCCGTGCATGATGCACGCGTTTCGGCGCTGGGCGGCGAGAAGGCCGGCGTGCCGGCGGGGCCGAACCATCGCGGCGGTCAGCCGTGCCTCACGTGCCACGGCGGCGACGGCCCTTCGAGCCTCGAGCTCAGCGTCGCGGGGACCGTGTTCCAGACCGCGGCGCCCGATTCGCCGCCGCTCGCCGGCGCGACGGTGACGGTGTTCGACGCGACGCAGCTCGCGGACGGCGGCGCACCGCGAACGGTGACCACCAACGCAGCAGGCAACTTCTACTTCCCGCGCTCGTCGTGGTCGCCCGCGTATCCGCTCCACGACATCTCGGTGTCGCTGCCCGGCGTCGATACGCCGACCCTGATGCACACGAACGTGGGACGCGACGGGTCGTGCGCCACGTGTCACTTCGATCCCAGGGGCAACGACTCCCACGGGCACATCTACTTCGTGCTCGAGGCAGCCGACCTGCCGGGCGCGGTGGCGCCATGATGGGCCCGCGCGGCATCGGCGCGCTCGCGCTCGGATTCGTCGCGGTCGCGCTCGCGATCGCGTGCAGCGCGCCCCCGGACGCCGCGCAGATCAGCATCGTCACGCCCGATCGCGCGACGTTCCCGCCAGTGAGCCTGCTCCTCGATCATCGATGCGGCTCGCTCGACTGCCACGGTGCGCGCACGCGGAACCTCGAGATCTACGGCTGCGAAGGCCTACGCCTCGGCGACGCGGGGCCGGGCTGTCGAAACGCGAGCGGCACCGACACGTCCGTCGAGGAGCACGATGCGACGTTCCGCTCGCTCGTCGCGCTCGAGCCTGCCGTCATGAGCGCGGTGGTGCAGGGCAGGGGACAGCACCCCGAGCTCCTCACGTTCGTCAGGAAGGCTCGAGGCACCGAGGCCCACAAGGGCGGCACGCTCTTCACGCCCGGCGACGATCAGGACCGGTGCGTCACCGCATGGCTCGCGAGCACGCCCGATCCCGACGCGTGCGCCCGTGCGCTCGCCGCTCCGGTGATCCCGCGATGACGCGCCACGCTCGCTCGTTGCGCGTCCGGAGGTTCGCGGCCGGTCTGCTCGCCCTGGCCGCGTTTGCATTCGCGGGCGTAGCAGCGGCTGATCGCCGCTCCGAGACCGCGGCCACCGACGCGCTGAAGCGCGCCGACGACGACTACCTGCAGAGCGATTTCGCGAAGGCCTTGCGCCGCCTGCAGACCGCGGAGCGCGTCTGCGGAGAGGCGAGCTGCACGGCGGCGACCCATGCCGCGCTCCTCCGCGACATCGGCACGATGCAGTTTCGACTCGGTCAGGCCGATGCCGCGACGAGCTCGTTTCGCCGCGCGAAGAAGCTCGAACCGGCGATCGCGCTCAATCCCGACTACGACGCGAAGGACCTCCGCGAAGCCTTCGAAGCCGCGACGGTGACCGCCGCGCCCGCGGTGGCGAGCGGTGACTTCACGCATCGCCCGGCGCCGGCCGAGGCGGCCTCGACACCGCTGCCGGTGTACGTCGAGATCGAGTCGAGTGACGCGCTCGCGAGCGTGGTCGTGAAGTACCGGAACGATTCGATGCGCTCGTTCCGTCGCGCGGTGCTGAAGCGCGTCGGGAGCGGCTGGGGCGGTTATGTGCCCTGCGCCGACGTCGTCGCCGGCAGCGTCCGCTACTACATCCAGGGCTTCGACAAGGACGGCGAGCTGGCGGCGAGCTCGGGCGACCCCAATCACACGTTCGTGGTTCCGATCAGGGAGTCGATCAGCGGCGAGCCGCCTTCGCTGCCGGGCCTCGCGGCGCTCCGCCGGTGCACCGTAGAGGACGTGCAGGCGCTGAACCTCGACGAAGGCGAGCGCTGTCAGGAAGATCGCCAGTGCAAGAGCGGCACGTGCGCGACGGGTCGCTGCAAGGCGGTGCAGCCCTTCGAGCAGGAAGAAGGCGGCGGCGGTGGCCGGCCGCTGGCGCGTTTCTGGATCGGCGTCTCGGGCTCGCTCGATCTCGGATTCCCGAGCGCGAAGAGCGACGTGTGCGCGCAGTCGGGCGGCGTGTCGACGAGCGGCTTCTGGTGCACCACGCCGGAGGGCGCCGACTTCCCCGCGCAGGGCTCGCAGGCGAACGCGCTGGTCGCGGGACGCTCCGGGACACCCACGAGCGAGCTCACGCCGGGCGGCGTGCACATCACCGCGACCATCGACTACGCGGCCACCGCGAACCTGATGCTCGGCCTCCGCTTCGGCTACGTCGCGAATGCGTATCCGGGACAGGCGGCATCGGCGGCGGGCAAGACGCTCTCGAGCGCGCTCCACGCCGAGGCGCGAGGCACATGGGTGTTCGGTGACGAGCCGCTCGCGCGCTCCGGCCTCGCGCCGTATGCGTTCGTCGCGGCGGGCATCGCGCGCTTCGACATGCCGACCACGGTGATGGTCGCGCAGCAGGGGATCGCCGGCGAGCGTGCCGTGCGCGCGTGGTACGTCGCAGGTCCGGCGTTCGGGGCGCTCGGTGGCGGCGCGCGCTACGCGTTCTCACCGCGTGTCGCCTTTGCGACGGGCGTCGGGATCGACGCCGCGTTCGGGCCCGGCGCGTCGGGCGTGACAGTCGCGCCGGAAATGAACATCCAGTACGGATTTTGAGCGCAAGAACTGTGGCGTTGTGCCGACTTGGAGACGCGGTGATGCCTGGATCGCCGTTGAGCCGGGGTCCGCAACTGCTAGACATCATGCGCGTTACCGAGAGGTCCCCCATGCGAGCATCCCTGCTTCTATCCCTGTCGAGCGTGGTCATTCTCGGCCTCGCGGCCGTCGCTGCCGGATGCGCGAGCGCCTCCGATCCGCCGCTCGGCGGACCCTACGGTGGAACCGCCGGCGCGGTCGGCGGCGCTACGTCATCGACGACGAGCGCGACGGATCCCGCGGCGGACCCCGGCACGAGCACCATCCCGGCGCACGACGGCGGCACGAGCGGCAGCTCCGGCACGAGCGGCAGCTCCGGTACGAGCGGCACGTCGGGCACGAGCGGCACGTCGGGCACGAGCGGCGGCACGTCGGGCACGAGCGGCAGCTCCGGCACGAGCGGCACGTCGGGCACGAGCGGCGGCACGTCGGGCACGAGCGGCAGCACGTCGGGATCGACGCCGCCACCCGCCGCGACGTGGTCGCAGATCTACACGGGCTACCTGAAGTCCGGCACGGTCGGGAACTGCGCAAAGAGCGGCTGCCACAGCCAGATGGGCACCGCGGCAGGCGGCTACACGTGGCTCAAGGGCAAGGGCTACATCACCGCGAGCAGCGCGCCGCTCGCCGATCCCGCGCAGTCGTGCCTGAGCTGGCTCGGCGGGAACATGCCGCCGTCCGGCCCGAGCTCCAACGCGGCCGCCACGGCGGCGCTGACGTCGTGGGCAGCTGCGGGCGCGCTGAACAACTGAGCGACGCATGACGCCGTCGCATCTCGTGGCTCATTTCACGGCTCGCTCGTCGTCGCGCGTGCTCGCCATCGCCCTCGCCGCTCTCGCGACGACCGCATGCACGCATGTCGCCCCCTACGACCGCGGGAGGCTTGCGCATCCGACGATGACCCAGGCGGTCGGGAGCGCCGCCGCGGACCACCTGCACGCCGTCCAGGAAGGCGCAGCCGGCGGTGGGTCGGTCGCGGAGAGCGGCTGCGGCTGCAACTGAGCTCGTCGACCCGGCAAACCCGCCTGGCAGCCTGAGCTTGCC
>JAYTZB010001185.1:0-1722 GCA_043742085.1 Polyangiaceae bacterium | reverse complement strand
CCGCGCTCGTCGGTGAGCGTGATGACGAAGCCGGCGTTGAGGAACGAGAGCTCGCGGAGGCGGCTGGCGAGGATGTCGTAGCTGAACTCGGTGCTCGGGAAGATCTCCGAGTCGGGCTTGAACGTGGTCTTGGTGCCGGTCTTGTCGGTGTCGCCGATGACGTTGAGCGGCGTCACCGGGATGCCGCGGCGGTACTCCTGGAGGTAGACGTGGCCCTCACGCTTGATCTCGACCTTGAGCCACTCGCTCACCGCATTGACGGCGCTGACGCCGACGCCGTGAAGGCCGGCGGAGACCTTGTAGCTCGAGTGGTCGAACTTTCCGCCGGCGTGGAGGACGGTGTGAACCACCTCTGCGGCACTGATCTCGCGACCGAGCTTCGCCGACTGCTCGACGTGCTTGCCGGTGGGGATGCCGCGGCCGACGTCCTCGACGGTGACCGAACCGTCGAAGTGAACGATGACGTCCATCTTCTGGCAGTGCCCGCCGAGGTGCTCGTCGACCGAGTTGTCGACGACCTCCCATACGAGATGGTGCAGACCCTCGCCGCTGTTCACGTCACCGATGTACATGCCGGGACGCTTGCGAACGGCCTCCAGACCTTCGAGGACGGTGATGCTCTCGCTGCCGTAGGCGGCGGGCGGAGTGCTCTGCGGCGGGATCTGTACTTCGTTCGTCATGCGGTTTGATTGCCGAGTCTGATGGGCGGAATCGAGGGCGATTCCGCGATTGATTGCTGTGATTGATTGCGCGTTCGCTCACAGCGTGTGCCGGGGGGGCCGGCGGGCGTAGCCGAGGGAGGGAGAGACGGCCGCGCCGAAGGGAACCGGAGTATACGTCCGAGGGCGCTTTCCTTCAAGGCGGAACGGCGCCACTTTCGACGTACTATCAGCAGCTTAGCCCCTACGAAGGCGCGCTCCGAGCAGCTCCTCCGTCGAGCCGCAGCGACGGGCCTGCCCCAGGGCTCCGGACCCCTCGAACTCAACGCGAGAAGCTGGGCTCCAGGACGCCGTTCTTCACCACGAAATCGCGCCTGGCGGAGCCGTCGTCTCCGGTGTCGATCAGCTCGGGGCGCGTCGTGGTGAGGAAGACCTGGCCGCGCTGCTCGCGCAGGAACGAGAACAGCGCAGCCGTCCGCGCCCGATCGAGCTCGCTCGACACGTCGTCGAGCAGGAGGATGGGGCGCACGCCTCGCGCCTGACCCACCACCTCGATCTCGGCCGACTTGAGCGCCAGCGTGACCGCACGATGCTGCCCCTGCGAGGCGACGCCGCGGACCGGGTGTCCGTCGATGACCAGCGCGAGATCGTCGCGATGCGGACCGACGCCGGCGCTTCCTCTACGCATGTCGGACGCGCGCCGGCTCGCGAGCGCGGCGAGGAATGCCTGCTCGTCGTCGGGCGCAGACGGCGCGTACGCCGCCGCGAGCACCAGCTCCGGCGCGGCGATGCGCGAGAACGCCTCCATGGCCTTCGCCGCGACGAGCTCGGCGGCGCGTGCGCGATGACCCATCACCGTGAGCCCGTGGCGAACCACCAGGGTTTCCCACTCCATGAGATCGGTCGCCGACGGGCCTCGCGTCTCGAGCGCGCGCTGCCGCTCCTTGAGCGCACGCGTGTACGCGTCGAGATCGGCGATCGACTGCGGCGCGAGGTACAGCGCCGTTCGATCGAGCAAGCGCCGTCGCTCGCCGCTCGAGCCCATCGAGAGCGACATCTCGCC
>JAYTZB010001184.1:0-3256 GCA_043742085.1 Polyangiaceae bacterium | reverse complement strand
CCCGCCCACCACAGGATGCTCGCGATGCAGACGGTGCCGACCATCTCGATCGCGGCGTCGAGCACGGCCTCGTAGAAGACCGAGGACTTGTTGGCCTCGCGATACTCGACGTTGATGGAGTCGAACTCCGCGGCCATGCCCTTCTCGCGCGCGTAGGCCTGGACGACGCTCATGCCCGAGACCTGCTCGTTCAGGAACGCGTTGAGGCGCGCGGTCTTCACGCGGATGTCGCGATAGGCCTGGCGAGCGCGGCCGCGCACGTACCAGACGATCACGCCCACCACCGGCAGCGCGCCGAACGCGATGAGCGACATGCGCACGTCGAGGATCATCATCATGATGACGATCCCGATGAGCGCGACCAGATCTCCGATGGCGTTGAGCACACCGGACGCGAAGAGCTCGCCGACGGCGTCGACGTCGTTGGTGGCGCGCGTGACGAGACGGCCCACCGGCGTGCGGTCGTAGTAGCGCAGCTCGAGACGCTGCATGAACTCGAAGATGTGCGCGCGGAGATCGGCCATGGAGCGCGCTCCGGCGATCTGCATCGTGTACATCTGCACGAAGCTCAGGAGCTGCATGCCGACCACGAGGACCGAGAGGATGATGCCGTAGCGGACCAGCCCCTGCGGATGATCGTCCTGCGCGTTGGCGACGAGACGGCCCATCACCACGGGTCGGATCAGGTTGAGCCCAGCCGAGACCAGGATCATCGACAGCGACGCGTAGAGGAATTTCGCGTGCGGCCGCATGAACGGCCAGAGCCGCCCGAGGAGCTGCGCGTCGTAGGCGCGGCCGAGCCGCTCCTCCTCGTGGAAGTCGCGGAGCGTGCCGGCGGCCTTGCGCGCGCCTTCCACTGCCGAGAGCGCGACGGACTGCGCGGCGTCGTCGGTGGGCTTCACCGCCACGGGCTTCACGGGCTCGACGGGCTCGGGCTCGACGGGCCCGGTGCTCTTCGTGGGCTCGGCGCTCATGCGAGGGCCTCCGTCCCGGGTACGGGCGCGGGGTCGTCGACGTCGACCGCGTCGAGCTCGGACTTCGCCGATTGCTCCGCCGCGAACTTCGCGTAGAGACCGCCGGCATCGACCAGCTCGTCGTGCGTGCCGTGCTCGAGCACGCGGCCCTCGTCGAGCACCACGATCTGATCGCAGCGCGACGCTGCCGCCACGCGATGCGTGATCAGCACGACGGTGCGGGCCGCCGCCTGGCGCTCGACGGCGTCGAGGATGGCCGACTCGGTCTTGGCGTCGACCGCGGACAGGGGATCGTCGAGGACGAGCACCTTCGGCTCGCGCACGAGCGCACGCGCGAGCGCGATGCGCTGCTTCTGGCCGCCCGAGAGCTGCACGCCGCGCTCACCGACCACCGTCTCGAAGCCCTCGGGCAGTCCGAGCGCCTCCTCGAGGACCTGCGCCTCGCGCGAGGCCTCGCGGATGCGCCGCACGGCGTCGTCCGACTCGGCGTCGTCGAGGCAGAACCCGATGTTGCGCGCGACCGTGGTCGAGAAGAGGAATGCGTCCTGCTGGGCGTAGCCGATGGCCTTGCGCACGGCAGAGAGCGGGAGATCGCAGACGTCCTTGCCGTCGATGAGCACGCTCTTCGACGGCGTCGGCAAGAGCCGCGCGAGGAGCATGGCGACCGTGGATTTACCGGCCCCCGTGCGTCCCACGATGGCGATCGATTTTCCCGCGGGAACGTCGAATGAAACGTCGTCGACCACCTTGCGGTCGCCGTACGCGAACGAGAGACCACGCACCGAGATGGCCCCGTCGAAGTCGTCGGGCTCGGGGAGCGGCCCGTCGGTCACCTCGGGGATGGCGTCGAAGATCTGCTTGAGGCGCTCGTAGCCGGCGCGACCGCGCTGGACGATCGAGATCGAGAACCCGAGCGCGATCATCGGCCATGTCATGCGGCCGTACGCGAGCCAGAACGCGAAGAAGGAGCCGCGGCTGATGCCGCCGTCGTCCGGACCGCGCTGGAGGAGCGACGCGCCGTACCAGAAGAACGCGAGCACACCGAGCGCGCTGGTCGCGCCCACCAGCGGGCCCATGAGGCCGCGAATGCGCGCGAGCGCGAGGCTCGCGTCGAGATACGCGCCGTTCACCTTGTCGAAGCGACCGCGTTCGCGCTTCTCGAGCGCGAAGCTGCGAACGATGCGCACCCCGGCGAGGTTGGTCTGGAGGACCTCGCTCAGCTTGCCGAGCGTCTCCTGGTTGGTGCGCGTCCTCGCGAACATCGCGCGCGAGAACGACCGCGTGATGACCACCATGAACGGCAGCATCACGAAGGAGACCAGCGTGAGCTTCGTGCTCACCTTCACCATGACCTGGAGAGCGCTCGCGAAGGCGAGGGCCACGTTGATGACGTTGAGGATGCCGAACCCGAGCAGCAGGCGCACCTGCTGGAGGTCGCCGGTCGAGCGGCTCATGATCTCGCCGGCCGACATCGTGCGGTAGAAGGCGGTGCCGAGACGATGCAGCCGATGGAGGAGCAGCGCGCGCAGCTGGTACTCCGCGTCGCGCCCGGCATTGAAGATCAGCCAGCGGCTCGAGACCCGCGCGACGAACGCCACCACCGCGAGACAGAGGATGAAGACCGCCGGCCGCGTGACCTGCTCGGGCGTGCCGCCGAAGACCGCGTCGATGGCAGCCTTCGACATCCAGTCGATGCGGTTGAGCGCGAGCTGGAACGTCGCGAGGACCGCCGTACCGGCGACGTAGCGCGGCAGGTGCCTGCGGAACTGCCCCGAGAGCGTGACGGGGAACGCCGCCGCGGGGTCCGCAGCATCTATGGACGAGGTTTCACGCACGACGACGGCGGTGATTCATACCAGAGCCCCGTGTTGGATGCTCGGGTCCGGCCGCCGTTCCGGCCGGGCTTCGACTTCGTCTCGTCTCAGCGAGAACGGACGTTGCGGGGGCGGCGGTGGGAGCTGGCCAGCATCGGGCGTGTGCCCTCCGTGCTCGCGACGAGGTCCTTGAGATCGAGGGTGGCCGCAAGCAGACCGAGACGAACGCGCGCCCGGCCCTTGGTGTCGAGCTCCTGCACGATGCCGACCTTGTTGGCGAACGGTCCGGCGAGGACCTTCACGCGGGTGCCCTTCTCGATCGCCACCTTCGGGTCGACCTCCGTGGAGAGCGCGGGACGAGCGCCGCGCGCGCGCATCATCGTCTGGAGCATGGGGCGACGCGCGGGCACCGAGCGCCCCGGGCCCTCGCCGCGACCGCGATCTCCCGCCTCGGCCGGGGCCTCCTCG
>JAYTZB010001183.1:0-2715 GCA_043742085.1 Polyangiaceae bacterium | reverse complement strand
GTCGTGACCCGCAAGGAGGTCGAGGCGCCCCTGGCGCACGGCAACGCGTTCGCCCTCGTACTCCGTGATCGCTACCTCTTGTCCTTTTCGACACGTTCTTCAAGCGCGCGGGCGACACGATGTCAGCCGCCGCCCTCGTCCGGATGACCATCCACTTCGCGCTCGCCACTCGCACCTTCTTCGCGGTGAACGTCGTGCTGTCGCCCGCGTGGGTCGGGCTCGCCGTCATCGTCGGACTGGATACATGCGGCGGAGCACTGCGCGCGCGCCCTTCTCGAGGCGCTAAATGCCAAGGGCGGTCCTCGTTGATTAGAAGCTCCCGACTGCGCTCGCGCCGGCCGAGGTCACACCGAATGACGTCGGCTGGAAGTAGATCCTGGTGTCGCCCGCCTGGAGAGTGGGAAGCGGAACGCGCCCGGGGATGAAGAGGCTCGTCGCCATAAGCACGGCGCCGATCCCTTGGACAACGCCGCTGCCGATGATGAGCATGGTGTCGACCGTCGTGACGGAAGTGGTCGAGGTCGGGCTCGCGAGGCGCACCCACGGGCCGACCAGCGGGATGTAGAGGACCTGGTTGGTCTTCGAGTTGCTGGTGGCGGTCGTGAGAATGAGCGTGGGCGCATATGCAGCGAGAAATGCCGCCCCGCCTGTGAAAAGAAGCGGTTTGTTTGGACGCTCCGACTCGTAGCGCGGCTCCGTTTCGAGCGCGGCGCTCGTGGTCGTGACGGACGCCGGGGCGACGGCGCTGGGCGCACGCGCCGGAGAGGGCATCCTGGCGTACGTGGCCGGAGGTGGCAGGTCGGCCTTGACCAGTTCGTCGTCCGACCGCGCCAGCGAGGAGGTGGTGACCGCTAACGCGGCGGCACTGAGCAGGATGAGAGGCTTCATTTTGCGGGGGCTGGACGAAAGAGCCGAGATGCGCTCGGCGCGCTCGACGAGCACGCTCACCTACCGTGCAGCGAGGATGCCAAAGTGACTCCCGCGCTGCGCGCCGGCGAAGGGCTGCTCGTACGCAGCGGGAGCACGCCGTTCCGGGGTTCGAGTGGCGCAACGATTGCGCCGGCCCGCATCGGCTGCAGGCTCGTCCGTGCGATCAGCTCGGTGCGTTGTCGCGCTCGACATGTTTACGGTCATCGTGATCAGCACCGGCGCACCTTCATGGGCAGCCTGATCGCAGGGTGCACGGGGTCGCCGAGACATCGCTATCGGGGAGGAGTCGGGCATACGCTCCGGCTGATCGCCAGGATCGTCAGGATCGTGGTGCCGCATGAATGCGTATCGAGAAGCTCGAGCGCCGCGTTCGCCTTTCCCTCAGGCTGCGCTCCTCGCTGCCGACCACGGCCATCACAGGAGCCTCGAGCTGATCGCTGAGCTGCTCGAGCTGCGTGTGTCGCCGGAAGAGTGCGAGCCGGAATCTGCATCGGTCCCTTGGACGACGCCGCTCGGAACCGTGACACGCGGCGCATCGCTCGTTGAAGATTTCCTGCGCCGTGTCGAGGTCGTTCTTGGTCGGGGAGGAGCACGAGCCGATCAGCCCGTCATCTGCTCGAGCGGACCGTCCGCGGCGAGCCGCGTGAGCTCGGTGAGCTCACGCTCTTCTTCCCCCATGTCGTTGAGCAAGCGGACGACGAGCCCGGAGACCGCGCGAGCGAGCTCCTCGTTGCCGGCCCACTCGCTCTCCGCCACGAAGCACACGTGCTCGAGCCGCGTTCGCTGGTCGGCATGCTCCTCGAACAGCAGATGCGACTCGAGGAGAACCGCCAACCGGAGCTGGAAGCCGAGGGCCAGACATACCTCGCAGCCGCCGCGCCGGAATACAGCATGGTCGATGCGTCGCGCCCGAGATACACCTCGGCGCCGCCGGCACAAACGCGCTCAAAGCGGCGCTAGGACGAGCGGCCCGAGGACGGCACGCGAGCAGTTGAAGGGAACTGCAACTCCGACGGAGCCTCATCCTTCCAGGACTGGGTTGCGATGTCGATGCCGTTGAAGTTCAGCAGTGTGAGCGCGGCTCTCCGAAGCGGTCGTTGGCTACTCCGTCCGCGCGTACGAGATCGGCCAGCAGACGATCGAAGGGCCGATCACGCCGGATCGCGCTCGGGATTCTCGGCCTTCCCTTCGGACGACGACTTTGATTGACGATATGCGGCCGACCCCGAGTGGATGACGAAGTACTCCTTCGAAAGTTTCGCGAGCCCGCGCGCGTAGAAGAGGCCGAGCCCGGCGTTGTCGGGGCTGCCGTAACCAACACGCGACGTGCCGCTTACAAGCGGCTTGAGCGCCGCGACGATCGCGTCGCTGTGTGTCCCGAAGGAGTAGCTCTGACGCAGAGACTGCAGAATACCGACCCCGCAATCAGCGATGCCGATCGAAACACGCTTGGGCGTTGGGTAGTACTGAGCGCACACGTAAGCCTCAGAACGGGCGTGTTCCAAGACGTTCCTCGTCAGCTCCGAAAGGACGTACTGAACGATTTCGATCAGATGCTTCACCCGGACGATCGCGGCGATGTCGCCGATAGTGCGCGTGAGACTGCGCTGATCCTCGATCCGACGAAGCTCCAAGAACCTCCCGGCGGGCTCATGGCCCTTCAGATCCGGAAGGCCCTTCGCGCGGATGAAGTTGAACAGCCCCATGCGCTTTGCGTAAGCAACGCCCTTCGCAGGCGGGTCGTCGCAGCGAATCGTGACCCTCTTCTTCTGCCAGTAGCTGCCC
>JAYTZB010001182.1:0-2958 GCA_043742085.1 Polyangiaceae bacterium | reverse complement strand
TTCGTCCGCGGCGCGCGTTCGCTTCGTCCGCGGTACGCGGCGCGGCAGACGCGCAGAGAACGTGGTGCCGCGCTCCTCCGTCGAGGTCGCCTCCAGCGTCCCGCCGTGCGCCAGCACGATCTGCGACGCGATGTAGAGACCGAGCCCGAGCCCGGCATTGGTCTTCTCGTCCGCGACGTGGCGGACCATCGGCTCGAAGATGGTGGTCAGCGCACGCTCGGAGATGGGCGGGCCCCCGTTGTGAACGCTGATGCAGACCGATTCGCCGTCATCGCGCGCGACGAGCAGGATCGGATCGTTGGGCGCTCCGTGCTGGATGGCGTTGCGAACGAGGTTGGAGAAGACCTGCGCCAGTCGGTCGTGGTCCCACTCGCCTTGGAGATCACCCTGCGCCGTGAAGCGCAGCTTGCCAACCCGCGCCACGCCCTCGAGCTCGGCGATCACCTGCCGGCAGAGCGGCTCGAGGTTCATCGGAACGCGGACCACCGGGATCCGGTCGCCGGAGCGCGTCCGCGTGAGATCGAGGAGATCGCCGATCATGCGATTCATGCGGTTCGCGCTCTTCAGCATCCGCGCGGCGACGCGAACGCTCTTGTCGTCGAGCCCTTCCGTGCCGACGAGTATCGTCGAGCCCATGATGATCGCGGAGAGCGGGTTCCGGAGATCGTGACCCAGGATTCCGAGGGACTGATCGCGAAACTGTTCGGTCGTCTTCGTGAAGCTGTTGACCGCCTCCGTCAGCGCCTCGTCGATCGACTCGTTGAAGCGCGTCACGCCCGGGCCGTCGCTCCCTCCGGCCTCCCACAGGCGAAGGACGCTCGCGCGGAGCGCGCGGTACTCGGCGACCAGCTGACCGAGCTTGAAGCCGTTCTCGATGCGCAGCGCCGCGTGGATCTTGCCGATGGGGCCGAGACGCTGCGCCGTACCACGGCCCTTCGACTTCTCTGACTGCTCCGCGGCGGTCTGCTGGGACCGCATGTCATCGATCATCGCGGTCAGGATCTCGTCCGCATGGTCGCGGAGAGCGCTCGGAGTCATTCCGGTGGCGGCCGGGGTCAACGAGAGCGCGAACGCCTCCCACTCCGCGACGATGGGAAGGCGGTTCTGATCGATGAAGTCTGCGAGTGCCGTGTACGCCATGCTCAGTCGAGCAGCAGCGCCTCGAGCACCGGCACGAAGTGCATCACGTCGAGCGGCTTCCGCAGGAACATGTCGAAGCCCGCCGCCAGCGCCGCATCGCGACACGCGTCCTGCGCGTACGCGCTCAGCGCGACCGCCGGCGTCGTTCGATTGTCCGCGCTCAACCGCACGCGACGGATCAGGTCGTAGCCGTCGTTGTCGGGCATGCAGATGTCCGAGACGATGAGTGCAGGATGCACGCTTTCGAGCAGCGTCATCGCTTCGTCCACGGATCCCGCGACAATCACTTCCTTGACGTGGCGCCCCAGGATCAATGTCAGCAGATCGCGCATCTCCTGGTCGTCGTCGACGGCCAGGACCACCGCGTCTCGGAGAGCAACACGCATTCCAACCATCACAGCACCAGGAACGGGAATGTCGAGCCGCACGAAGCCAGGCGGCTCCTTGTCGCGTGCGCAGATGCCGACAGCGTGCCGGGACGTGAGAACGCCAGCTCTAGCGATCAAACCGAGGCCATCGCGCGTATCCTCATCGCCCGATGACCAAGCGCGCCCTCGAGTCGCACCCGCGCAGATCGCGCGGGGGCCTCCTCTCCTCAACCATCGCGCTGGGCGTCATGCTCGCGAGCCCGCTCGCCATCATGCTCGCGCCCCGCGCCGCTCACGCGTGCGGCGCCGCTTATCCCGGCGGCCCCGTGATGTGCGATTTCCCGCGGACCGGCGCTCACGCCGCCGTCTCGAAGCCGCCCATCGTGCGGCTCTCCACGAGCTACGCGTTCACCTCGACGACCATCCTCTTCGGCGGCGGCAAGCGCGCCGACCTCACGCGTCACGCCGTCTTCGGAAGCGTGCAGATTCCCTTCAATCGCTCGGGCTCGCTCAGCGGCCAGCTCGGCGCCGGAGGGATCGCCGGCGGCGAGCTCGTTCACGGCGCCGCGCGCGACACCATCGGGCCCGGCTTCGCCGCGTTCGGAGGCGTCGCATGGCGCGTCGTCGACGGCCGCGATGCCATCCCGTTCGTCCAGCTCACCGCCACGCTCTCCGCGACGCACATGCTGACGCGCACCGATGACCGCGGCACCCGCACCGACGGCACCACCTCGCCCGGCGCGCAGCCCGAGTCGCCGCGCTTCACCGCGCTCGATCTCCGGCTCGGGGCCATCGCTGGCAAGACCTTCGCCGACGTCCTCACTCCCTACGTCACCGCCCGCGCGTTCGGCGGACCCATCGCCTGGCACTTCGACGGCGCGGCCGTCACCGGTACCGATCTCTACAAGTACCAGGTCGGCGGCGGCCTCTCGCTCGCGCTGCTCGATCGCAAGCTCGACGTCTTCGCGGAAGGGATCCCCCTCGGCGAGCGCGGGTTCGCCGCCGGCATCGGCACGACCTTCTTCTGAGCTACGATGGCCCCGATGCGCGCCGCGCACCGTCTCCCCATCGCCAGCGTTGCCAGCATCGCCAGCATCGCCGTGCTTGCCGTCGCATGCGTGCGGCATGGACCCGCGGTCGTCGCGCCCGTGGAGACCGCCGAGATCGGCGACGGCGGCCCCGCCGTTCCGCTCGTCATCACCGCTGCGCCGCCGGTCGCGCGCGACCGCGACCGCTGCACGGCGCGCCTCCGCTCCTCCAGCATCAAGACCAACGCTGGCTGCACGCTCGACGAGCGCATCTCGCACGGCAACGGCACGCTCCTCTACCCATGCATCGGCGACGGCGCCGTCGAGGCGGTGTTCGGGGAGCATCGCTTCACCGGCAAGATCACCGAATCGTCGCTGGTCCTCGTGCTCGGCACCGAGCTCGACTGGGAGGACGGCTGCCA
>JAYTZB010001181.1:0-2460 GCA_043742085.1 Polyangiaceae bacterium | reverse complement strand
GAGCGCCTCGCGCGCGCGCCCGGTCGCGAGCGCACGCTCGTCGACGCGCTGGTGAAGCGCTGGGCGCTCCCCGACAGCACGACGCAGCCGATGCGCGAGGCCGTGGAGATCGCCGAGAAGCTCGAGGAGCGCGACCTCTCGGAGTCGCTGCTCCGCCGTTACCTCGAGGGCGGTCAAGAGGACAAGGAGGGCCGCGTGTGGGCCCTCGCCAAGCTCGCGTGGATCAGCGAGGAGACCGGCAACGTCCGCGAAGCCGTGCTGCTCAAGCGCGAGGCCGCGGAGCTCGCCGAGCCCGACGACGCGCGGCGCTTCCTCTACGAGGTCGCCGGCCTGGCGTCCGGTCCGCTCGGCGATCTCCGGCTCGCAGGCACCATCTACGAGGAGCTGCACGAGCGCGATCCGGTCGATCGCGACGCGTGGGAGCTGCTCCTCGACATCTATCGACGCACCAACGAGTTCGACAAGCTGGTGGCGCTCATCCTGGAGATCGTCGGCTACGTCGAGGATCGCGCCGAGCGCTCGAAGCTTCGTCTCGAGCGCGTGAAGGTGAGCATGGAGAAGCTCCGGCTCACCGACGAGGACGCTGCCGTCGAGCTGCGCGAGATCGTCGACGAGGATCCGGCGCAGGTCGACGGCGCCATCCTGCTCGGCACCATCCTCGAGCGCAGCGGGCGCGAAGAGGACCTCGTCGAGCTCCTCGGCAAGCAGCTCGATGCCGCGAAGGACCGCCAGGACGCCGACGCCGTGAGCTCGCTCTCCCGTCGCCTCGGGCAGCTCCTCGAGCCGAAGGATCGCGCGCAGGCGCAGACCATCTACTACGCGGCGCTCGACTGGGATCCTCGCGCCAAGGAGATCCTCTCTGCGCTCGAGGCGCTCCACGAGCAAGCCGAGGAGACCGAACAGCGGGCCGACATCATGGAGCGCAGGCTCGTGATGGAGCAGGGCGAGGCCGCCGAGAAGCTCGCGCTCGTCCTCTCCGAGATACGGCGCGGAATGGGCGACGCCGAGGCGGCGCTGCGCGCGCTCGAGGTCGGCTTCAAGGCTTCGCCGCAGAGCCGCGACCTCCGCGAGCGCCTGGAGACCGTGTATCGCGAGCAGCTCGAATACGACAAGCTCGCCGACCTCTACGTCACCGACGCGCGCAGCCGTCACGACGCGCACTCGAAGGCCACGCGCCTCCGCGAGGCCGCGAAGCTCTATCGCGAGGAGCTCTCCGATCCCGAGCAGGGCGCGAAGATCCTGCGCGAGGCACGCGAGCTCGATCCGGGTAACGCCGAGCTCCTCGGCGAGCTCGTCGACATGCTCACCGCGTCGGGCGAGCTCAAGGTGGCCGTCGACGAGCTCACGAGCTCCATCCAGGTGCTCGAGGCAGGAGACGCGCGGACGCAGCTCCTCGGTCGACGCGCCGTTCTTCGCGCGCGCCTCGGCGAGGGCGAGGCCGCGCATGCAGACTTCGAGGAGGCCATCGAGCTCGGTCTTCTCGACCTGCGAGGGCCGCTCGCCGAGCACCTCGGCAAGCTCGCGATGCAGGCCGCGGGTCGCGGCGACTCCAACTTGTGGCGCCAGTATCGCCTGCGCATCGCGCAGATGCGTCTCGCGATGGGCGACGTCGAGGACGCGCGCAACGTCCTGACCGAGCTGCTGAAGACGGACAGCAAGGACAAGGCGACGCTGCGGGCCATCGCGCACGTCGACGAGCTCGAGGAGCGCTGGGACGCGGCGAGCGCCACGTACCGCCGCCTGGTCGGGCTCGAGGACGAGCACGGCATCGTGTCGGCGGCGCTGAAGCTCGCGGAGACGTGCGAGAAGGCGGGACGCCTCGCCGATGCGCGCGGCGGTCTCGAGCGCGCGCGCATGGCCGCTCCGGACGATGGTGCGCTGCGCCAGAGACTGGCCTGGCTCTACGAGCAGCTCGGCGCCGTGAAGGAGCTCGCGGAGCTCGTGCTCGAGGAGGCGCGCGCCGCCGGAGAAGTCGCGCCGCGCTTCGAGGGCCTCATGCGCGCCGGTCAGCTGTTCCTCGAGCACGCGCAGGATCCCGCGCAGACGCAGGACACCTCTGTCGCGAATGCCATCGCGCCGCTCGAGGAGGCGCACGCGCTTCGTCCCACGGACCTCGACTGCGCGGCGCTGCTGTCGGACGCGTTCGTCGGCGCGGGTCGATTCGACGAGGCGCAGGAGCTGCTGTTGCGCACCATTGGTACCTTCAAGGGCCGCCGGGCGCGCGAGCTCTCCGCTTTGTACCACCGGCTCGCGCGCGTCGCGGAGGTCCTCGGTGACCGCAACGTGGAGCTCCAGCACCTCACGACCGCGCTCGATATGGACGCGCAGAACGGCGTCGTCGCATCCGAGCTCGCGTACCTCGCGATGGAGCTGCAGAACCTCGACGTCGCGCAGCGAGCGCTCCGCGCCATCACCATGCTCAAGGTCGCCGCGCCACTACCGAGGGCGCTCGCATACCAG
>JAYTZB010001180.1:0-5858 GCA_043742085.1 Polyangiaceae bacterium | reverse complement strand
CGACCGCCGGCCGCCGACGTCGAGCCGCGCACGGACCTCACGTTCCGTGCGTTCGTCGAGCGTTCGCCGGACGGCGTCGCGCTGCATCGTCACGAGAAGGTGGTGTACGCGAATCCCGCGCTCCTCGTGATGCTCGGCTACGACAGCGTCGACGAGATCGTCGGACGCTCCGTCATCGAGTTCATCCATCCCGAGGATCGCGCGGTCGTCCGCGAGCGCATCCGCGCGCTCCGCGAGCACAACGTCGAGGGGCCGATGATGGCGGAGCGCCTGATTCGTCGCGACGGCGCCATCGTCGACGTCGAGGTCGCGTCCCGAGCCATCGCCTACGAGGGCGAGGCCACGGTCCTCGCCATGGTCGTCGACGTCTCGGAGCGGAAGCGCATCTTGAAGGAGCTCGACAACACCGTGTCGATGCTCCGCGCAACGCTCGAGTCGACGGCCGACGGCATCCTGGTCGTCGACGAGACGGGACGGATCACCACGTACAACACCCGCTTCGTGGAGATGTGGCGCATTCCGCCGGACATCATGGCGGCGCGCGACGACGAGCGCGCGATCGCGTTCGTGCTCGACCAGCTCGTCGATCCTGCGGCGTTCGTGGCCCGCATGGGTGAGCTGTACGCCGACGCGACCGCGGACAGCTTCGACACCATCTCCCTGCTCGACGGACGCTGCTACGAACGCCACTCGCTGCCACAGCGCGTCGGCGGCCGCACGGTGGGCCGTGTGTGGAGCTTTCGCGACGTCACCGCCAGGAAGCGCGCGGAACACGAGCGCGAAGGCTTGATGAGCGCGCTCGCGGCGAAGCACGAGCTGATCCGGGGCGTCGTCGATCATGCACCCGTCGGGATCTGTCTCCTCCGTGGTCCGAAGCTCGTCTACGAGCTCGTCAATCCGATGTTCGAGCAGATCATGGGCGAGCGCCTCCGCATCGGCCGACCGCTCGCCGAGGTCGCGCCCGAGGCCGAGGACCTCCTGCGCGTCCTCCACGGGGTCCTCACGACGGGGATACCCTTCCACTCCGTCGACAGCGACACGCCATCCATCGTCGAGCGCAGCGGCGATCGGGCGCAGGTCTACCTCTGGCTCACCTATTTGCGGGTGCCGGGCCCGTCGTGCGACGGAGTGCTCGTGCTCGTGGTCGACGTGAGCGAGCAGGTCGAGGCACGCAGGCGCATCGAGCATCTCGCTGCGGTCGCGCAGCGTCAGGCAGCCGAGCTCGAGAGCATCCACGCCAGCATGCTCGACGGCGTCGCCGTGTGCGATGCCCGAGGCGTCATCACGCACGTCAACGAGGCGTCGGGCCGCCTCTCCGGCATGGTCAGGAGCGGCGTCGTCGGGCGGACGCTCGAGGAATATGCGTCGCTGGCCGATCTCCACCGCATGGACGGCGAGCGGCTTCACGGCCCAGATCTGCCCCTCGGGCGCGCCCTCGCCGGAGAGACGGTGGTCAACGCCCCGTCGTGGTCCACGCGGACCGGTCACAAGCTGTTCTTCCGCTGCAACGCGGCGCCCATCCGCGACAGCAGCGGCGAGGTCACGGGCGCGGTCGCGGTCGAGCGCGACGTGTCGGACATCATCGAGCTCGACACGATGCGCGACCAGTTCATCCGTGTCGCGGCGCACGAGCTGAAGACCCCGGTCGCGATCATGAAGGGCTATGCGGATCTCTTGCTGCGCTCGTCGGATCAGCTGCCCCCCACGTTACGGGGCGGCGCGCAGGCCATCGACCGCGGCGCGAAGCGGATCGATCGCCTGGTCGGCGATCTGCTCGGAGTCTCGCAGCTCCTCATGGGCTGCCTGGAGCTGAGGCGCGAGAATGTCGACCTCGCCGAGCTCGTGGACGTCGTGGTGCGCCAGAACCCTGAGACCTCGGCGAAGCATTCGATCCGCGTCGAGGGCGAGCCCGTCATCGTCTTTGCCGATCGCGTCCGCCTCACGCAGGTGCTCGACACACTGCTCGACAACGCCATCCGCTACGCGCCACGCGGCGGCGACATCGAGATCACGGTGGCGACACGCGCGCACGAGGCGACGGTCTGCGTCCGCGACCGCGGCGTCGGGATACCTCGGGAGAAGCAGGCTCGGATATTCGAGCGCTTCTATCGCGCCCACACCGACACGCCGCACGACTACGGAGGCATGGGCGTCGGGCTCTACATCGCGCGCGAGGTCATCGCGCAGCACGGCGGCAGGATGTGGTTCGAGAGCGAGGAGGGCAGCGGGAGCAAATTTTGCTTCAGCCTGCCGATGTGAAGCCCATGAAAGAGGCAGCGATGAGCTCTGTCCTGGTGATCGAAGACGACCCCGACATGCGCGGGCTGCTCGTCCTCATGCTCGAGGAGCAGGGCCACGCCGTGCGCTCCGCGGCGAACGGGCGCGCGGGTCTGGAGGCCATCCACCACGAGCGGCCGGACGTCATCCTGCTCGACATGAAGATGCCCGTCATGGACGGGTGGGAGTTCGCGCGTCGCTATCGCGCAGAGGGCGGAAATCCAGCCCCGATCGTGGTCATGACCGCGTCCGAGGATCCGCGGAAGCCCGCCGAGGAGATCGGCGCGGCGGGCTGGCTCGGCAAGCCTGTCGAGCTCGACGTGCTCTTCGATACCGTGAAGCACATCGCGACGCGGCCCGCCGTCAGCGCAGCGCTGGCGTGACCCACTCGCGCACGAGCCACTCGAGCGCGAGCTTCTCGGTGCGCAACTGCCCATCGAGCTCACGCGCGCGCGCGTCTCCGGTCGCGTCGCCATAGGCCCGGGCATAGAGCACCCAGTTCGACAGCTCGTAGCGATGAAGGAGTGTCGCGAAGCGATGGCCGTCGAAGGTGGCCAGCGCCGCTGTCGCCGCGTCGGCGTCAGCTGCCGCGAAGAGCGCCGACGTCGCATCGAAGAGCAGCTCCCGGAGATCGGCGAAGGCTCGCTCGGGATCCGCGGCGATGGACTCCAGCATCGCTTCGAAGCCGTCCTCGTCGAGCCCGGCAGACTCGGTGGCCTCGGCCATCGCCGGCACCTGCGTCTCCAGGAAGGAGGAATTCGGCGCGTGTCCCAGGAGCCGGCCCACGAGATAGACGTCGAAGGCGCTCGCGATGGCCTCGCCGAGGAAGAGCCCCGCGACCGCCGGCTTGGACTCGTGCGGCAGCGCCTTCGCCGCGAGATGGTGCCACGCCGCATGCGCCACGACATCGGCGGGTAGCGTGTTGCTCTCGAGGACATCGCCGCCGGCATCGGCGCCCCAGAACGTCAGGTTCAGGAGGAGCGCGCGGTCCGCACGTCCTTCGAGCGCCTCCGGCAGCACGCGGAACGGGTAGCTTGCGCGCCGCAGCACCTCCTTCAGATCGGCATAGAGCGCGACATGACGGAACGAGCGCTCGTCATCGATGGTGAGCTCGTCGACGGTGCGCCTGCGAAAGGCCTGCGCGGGATCGGTGGCGGGAGGCGGCATCGGCGCCGAAGCTAGCACTGGCGCGCGGCCGGTTTCGAGCTACCGTGCGCGCCGATGTCGCTGTCGCGGTTCCCCATGTTTTGCGCTGTCCTTTCGATCGCGCTCGCGTGCGGTCTCGGTTGCTCGTCCTCCACGACCACCGCGACGCCCGGTGCCGCGCTCGACGGCGACGGCGGGGCCTCACCGAACGCCAGCGACGGCAGCGTCATGACGTCGCCGGTCGAAGGCGGTCAAGCGGTCGACGCCGCGCCGGCGACCATCCCGAGCAGCGGCGGACACGGCGGTCTCGCGTGCACGAGGTCGGACGATCTCGGCGGCGGCCGCATGTCGTGCGTCGCCGAGGTCGGCAGCGTCGAGCTCAAGGTGGCGCTCCCGAAGGCGGCGGGCGCGAATGCGCCGCCGCTGCGTCTCGGCCTCTATCTCCACGGCGACGGCGCCGCCGCGCACAAGAGCAACGGCGTCCTCAAGGCAATGCTGCCGTGGGCCGACGCCCATAACGGCCTCGCGGTCTCCGCGCTCGCGCCGAACGGCTGCGCGTGGTGGCTCACGCCGATGCACGACTGCGCCGGGACCGCGACCGACGCCGACGTCGCGGGGGACAACGCCGCGGCGCTCGTCATCGCGCTCGACGCGCTGCGAAAGGCGTTCGACATCCGCACCGACGGCGTGCGCTATTACGGATCGTCGGGCGGCTCCATCTTCCTGACCAACGAGTGGCTTCCGCTGCAGGCCGGCACGTACCCGGGCGTGTTCGCGCTGATGTGCGGAGGCGAGACCACGACGCGCACGTATGCGTGGGACGCGAGCGACGCGACGTTGCGCGCGAAGAATCCGCTGTGGTTCACGTACGGCGATCAGGACTTCCTCGCGCCCGACATCACGAGCGCGATCGCCTCGTACAAGGCCAAGGGCTTCGCGGTCACCCAGAAGGTGATCGCCGGCGCCACGCACTGCGCGTTCGACGCGCACGGCGAGGCGATGACGATCTGGTCCGCGAATCCCTGAGTCAGCGCTTCGCGGGCGGCGGTGCGGGCGCGGGCTCGGGAGCCATGGCACGGGGGGCCGCGGCCTTCGGGGAGGCGTGGGCTCCGCCGGCGGCGCCTGCGCCTCCGCCGGTGTGGTCGAGATCGTCGAGCGCCTTCGATGCTTCGATCTCGAGCACGCCTTCATCCTTCGCGGCCTGATACCGCTTGCGCGCCGCGACGACGTCGCCGGTCGACTGGTAACAGCGGGCTCCCTCGAGCTGCGCGCGGCTGCCGGTCTCGGTGCCCGCGTTGGTCCGCGCCGCGGCGTCGTAGCGCGCCTCGGCCGCGGAGCATCCGCGCGTCTTCGCGATGCAGCGCGCGGCATAGAGATCCGCCTCGGGATTGCTGCCCGTGAGCGCTTCGAACCGCGGGAGCGCGTCGGCGTAGCGGCCGGCGTCGTAGAGTGATTTCGCGGAAGCGAAGGCGCGATCGTCGGCGCTCGATGCGCTCTTGCCCGCGGGACCCTGGCGCGCCGATGGCTTGGCGGCGGCGGGCGCGCTGGCACGCATGCCCCCGAACGGGTCGTCGTTCATGGCCACGGCGCCTCCGGTCTGGGGAGCGACCATCGCGGGAGGCGCGACGGCCATCGTCGTCGGAGCGGCGGTGACGGTGGCGACTGCTTGGGCCTCGCCGAGCGCGACCGCGCCGGATGCTGCGGACATGGGGACCGGCGTGAGGTTCGTCGCCGCCGGAGCCGCGGCGATGCTCGGCGACTCGTCGTTCGCGGCCATCGACTTCAACGACGTGCCGCCGCGCGCCAGGATGAGCGCGCCGGCGCCGATGACGAGCACGAACGTCGCGGCGACCGCGAACGACGGCCGCGACAGGAGCCGGAGGACCTTCGCGCCGCCCTCGGCCTTCGGCGCAGCACCCGCAGCGCTCACGCCGGCAGCAGCACCCGCAGCGCGCCCGATCGGGATCACCGACGCGCGCTTCGCGAGCCCGGCATCGACCGCCGCCATGATGCGCGACTCGAAGTCGTTCGGCACCGCTTCGACCGCGGCGGCGAGCACGAGGCCGCGCGTCTTCTTCAGCCGTTCGAAGCGCGCTGCACAGTCGTCGCACGTCGCCGCGTGCGCGGTCATCGCGGCCGATGCCTCCTCGTCGAGCTCACCGTAGAGCGCGTCGATCTCGCAGTTGCGGAAGGTCTCGTGGTCGATCACGTGAGTGCCCTCGCGTGCTCTTCGAACTCGGCGAGCGCCTCTTGCAGGCGCTCCAGCGCGTAGCGCATGCGGCTCTTCACGGTGTTCTCGGGGACGCCGGTGATCTCCGCGATCTCCTTGAAGCGGAGGTTGGACATCTCGCGCATGAGATAGACCTCGCGCTGGTCGTCGGGCAGCCCGTCGATCGCGGCGAGGATGCGCTCCTTCATGCGGCCGCCCTCGACGG
>JAYTZB010001179.1:0-1525 GCA_043742085.1 Polyangiaceae bacterium | reverse complement strand
GGGCAGCTCAACCGGATCCGCCGAGACCGCAACTTCGACGGCAAGCCCGACATCTGGGAGATTTACACGCGCGGTCGTCTCGAGCGCGTCGGTCTCGATGATTCGTTCGACGGTCACGTCGACCGATGGGATCGCGACGAGCAGCTCAAGTACGAGGCCGAGGCCGCCGACCGCAAGGCGCGCGACGAGCTGATGAACGCCGAGATGGCGTCGCGCGCGGATGCCGGCGGCGGCGGTTCGTCGTCGTCGGGCAGCGATGCGGGTGGTGGTGGTGGCGGCGGCGGCAAGGATGCCGGCGCGGCCAAGGCCGTCACGCCCGCCAAGAAGAAGTAGAGCGCGGCTCCCGGCGGTCGGCCGGCGCGGGCGCGTCTCGCTCGGTCATCGCGGCGCTGTGCCATGTGGCTGTGCCACGCGGCCCAGGCGTGTCACCGCGATCGCCGCCCCGCGGGCGCGTCCGCCCCGCGCGAGCGTGAAGGACCGTAAAAACACGCGCTCTCGTGGGCTGGCGCGCGTCGTGCTGAAGGAGCGTCACCATGAAGACGCTCGTGACCGGGATTGCAGCAGGGCTCGTGACGGTGGTGCTCGTAGCGTGCGGCGGCAGCGTCGACGGGACGGGCATTGGAAGCACCAGCGGCACCAGCGGGTCGAGCGGGTCGAGCGGCTCGAGCGGCGGCACCAGCGGCTCGAACGGGAGCAGCGGTATCGCGTGCTCGCCGCGGCCGGCCATTCACTGCCAGCCCGGTTTCGTTGCGGAGCCCACGGGCGACGGGTGCAACTCGACATGCGTCCACCAGGCCTGCCCGGCGGTCGGCTTCGACTGCGCGATCGGTTATGCGCCTGGCGACACCAACGGTGACGGCTGCAACGACCAGTGCGTGAAGACCGCGTGCGCGCCGTTCGTGGGTGACTGCGCGATGGGCAGCGCGCCGGCGGACTACGACGGCGACGGCTGCATCGACGGCTGCAAGCCCTCGGCGTGCTCGCCCGTGATCATCGACTGCGCTCCGGGCCTCACGCTCGTCGACACCGACGGCGACGGCTGCGGCGACACGTGCAAGGGCGTGAAGTAAGTCTCAGCGACGACGGCTGCGCACGACGGCGAGGCCGGCGAGAGCGACACCGACCATCGCGAGCGGCAAGGCCGGCGAGCGCGAGCCGCCGCCAGTCGCAGGCGTGATGACCGCGCAGCCTCCGCCGCTGCCCGGCTTCGGGTCCTCGGCCTGCGGGCCATTCGCGTCGAGCTTCAGCCACACGTGGCTGGTCACGGTGAGCGGCGCGCCTTCGAGGAGCACCTCCGCGCGCCAGCGCTCCTCGCCCTGCGCCGGCGCGGCGACGATGGTCTCGAAGACGAACGGGTCGCTCGTGACGTCCACGGGATCGCCGAAGGGAACGCCGTTCTTCACGAGCCGTACGGTGTGCGATTCGCCGGGCACGCCGCCGGTCACCTTCGCGCGGAGCACGATCGACCGAACGCCGATGGTGTCACCGGGGAACGCGATGGCCGCGCCGCCACCCTTCGCCACTG
>JAYTZB010001178.1:0-3422 GCA_043742085.1 Polyangiaceae bacterium | reverse complement strand
AGGCCCAGCGGCTCGACCCAGCGATGCAGGACGTCGGTCGAGGGCCCAGACACAGAGGCGCCACCATTCACGCCGTGTGCCACGGCGCCACGGGTCGCGCCCGGCGCGGCGCCGCCGATCGTCGGCGTTTACGTCAACCCGACGCGCCCCGGGGCGCGGCCCAAACGCCCCACCGGCCCTTTTGGCCCAGCGGCGGCGGCGATCGCGCCGAGCGCACGCCCGGTGGCGGTCTTCTTCTTCTCGAGGAGCTTCGGCTCGCCCTCGAAGACGATGGTGCCGCCCGCATCTCCGGCCTCGGGGCCGAGCTCGACGACCCAGTCGGCGTTGGCGATCACGTCGGGATGATGCTCGACGATGACCAGCGTGTCGCCGCGCTCGACGAGCCGATCGAGCACCTTCACCAGGCGTCCGACGTCGGAGAGGTGCAGGCCGGTGGTGGGCTCGTCGAGCACGTAGACGGTCGGCTCGTGCGCCATGCCCGCGGTGAGCTCGCCGGCGAGCTTGAGACGCTGCGCCTCTCCGCCAGAGAGAGTGTTCGAGCCCTGGCCGATCGAAAGGTATCCGCACCCCAGCTCGGTGATGGTCTTCAGCGGACCGGCGATCTTGCGGAATGCCGCGAACACCGTGGCCGCCTCCTCCGCGGAGAGACGCAGCACGTCACCGATGGAGAGGCCCGACCACTTCACGTCGAGCGTCGAAGGCTCGAAGCGCGCGCCCTGGCACGTCTCGCATGGCGTCACCACCTCGGGCAGGAACGACATCTCGGCGACGATCGAGCCCTGGCCCTGACACGCGGTGCAGCGACCGCCGGTCGGCGTGTTGAAGGAGAAGCGCGCTGGCGTCCATCCGCGCGCCTTCGCCTCGGGGAGCCCGGCGAAGAGCTTGCGGATCTCGTCCCACACGCCGAGGAACGTCGCAGGCACGGAGCGTGGCGTGCGGCCGATCGGCGATTGATCGACGGCGAGCGCGCGCTTGATGGTCTTCGGCACGCGGAGCGAGTCGTGCGGTCCCGGCGTGTCGGCGACGAGCTTGAGCTGCTTGCGGAGCGCCGGGAAGAACACCTTCTGCACGAGCGTGCTCTTGCCCGAGCCGCTCACGCCCGCGACGACGCACATGCGGCCGACGGGGACGCGGAACGTCACGTTCTGGAGGTTGTTGGCGCGAGCGCCGTCGAGCTCGAGCCACGCATCGGCCATCGGCCGCTTGGGACGAACGACGCCCAGCGGCTCGCGAAGCGCGCGACCCGTGGGCGACGCCTCGCAGGCCAGCACCGCGGCGGGCGTTCCCTCGGCGATGATGTGACCGCCGTTGCGTCCGCCGCCCGGACCGAGATCGGTGAGGTGATCGGCGGCCTGGATGGTCTCGGCGTCGTGCTCGACCACGACCACCGTCGACCCGGTGTCGACGAGGGCGCGGAGGTTCGCGATGAGGCGACCGGTATCGCGAGGGTGCAGGCCGATGGTGGGCTCGTCGAGGACGTAGAGCGCACCGGTCAGGCCGCTGCCGAGCTGCGCCGAGAGGCGAAGCCGCTGCATCTCGCCGCCGGAAAGACTGCCGGCGCTGCGTCCGAGCCCGAGATAGCCGAGGCCGACCTGCTCGACGAACTCGAGGCGTCGCTTCAGCTCCGCGAGCGGAGCCTTGGCGATGGTCGCAGCGTTCCCGGTGAGGGAGAGCGTGCGGACCTTGGCGAGCGCCTTGGTCACGCTCTTCTCCATGATGCGCGGATACGTCTCGCCGCCGAGGCGCACGCTGCGGGGGATCGGCGCGAGCCGGTCACCCTTGCAGACGCGGCACTTCTCCTGCGGCTGGCCGTCGACCTCCATGTCGACGTAGCCGCCACGGACGCCCGTGCCCTCGCAGGACTCGCACTGACCCTGCTTCGTGTTGAACGAGAACCAGCGCGGATCGAGCTCGGGGATACCGGTGCCGCACTCCGAGCAGGCGCGCGAGGTCGAGAGGATCTCTTCGCCGTCGGCGAAGTGCGCGGTGGGCATTCCGGGACCGAGGCGCAGCGTTCCGCCACCCCACGCGAGCGCGCGATCGAAGGCACCGCGATCGAGGTCGGCGAGCGGGCCGTAGTACACGATGAGATCGATCGTGTGCTCCTTGGCCTTCGTGAGCTTGGGCGGCGGCTCGATGGAGACGATGGCGCCGTCGACGCGCGCGCTGGTGATGCCGGCGCGCGTGGCATTGGTGAAGAGATCGAGATAGGTGCCCTTTCGAGCACGAACCGCCGGTGAATAGAGCGTGCGCTTTACACCCTTTCCGGTGCTGCGGACGCGCGCGAACATCTCGTCGGGCGAGCTGGGCTGCACGGGCGCGTTGCAGTCGGGGCAATAGAGCTCGCCGACCTTGGCGTAGAGGAGGCGGAGGTAGTGAGCAATCTCGGTGACGGTCGCGACCGTGGAGTTGGCGCCGCCGCGCGTGGTGCGCTGCTCGAGCGCGATGCTCGGCGGGACGCCGGACACGAGATCGACGTCGGGGCGAGGGAGGGTGGGAAGGAACTGACGCGCGTAGGGCGTCAGCGTCTCCATGAAGCGACGCTGGCCTTCGGCGAAGATCACGTCGAAGGCGAGCGAGCTCTTGCCCGAGCCGCTCGGACCGGTGACGACGCACAGCTTCCCGTGCGGGATCCGGCACGACACGTCCTTGAGGTTGTGCTCGCGGGCATGCTGGACGGTGATCGCCTCGTAGGGAGCGGCGATGGCCTCCGGTGCGCGCGCGGCGACGTCGAGCTTCTTTCCGTTGCCGTTCTTCTTCCCGTTCGCGCCGTTCGCGCCGTTCGCGCCGTTCGCCTTGGCCTTCGCAGCCTTCGCGACCGTCGCGACGTTGGCATCGACGCTGCCGCTCTCCATCGCGAGCAGCGCGTCGCCCGTCTTAGTCCCGCTCTTCGCGATGTGCGCGGGCGTTCCCTCCGCGACGATCACGCCGCCGTGCGGCCCGCCGCCCGGTCCGAGATCGATCACCCAGTCGGCCTCGCGCACCACCGAGAGGTCGTGCTCGACCATGACCACGCTCGCGCCCTCCTCGACCAGGCTCTTGAGCGCGCGCACCACGTGCTCGGCGTCCTGCGCGTGCAGGCCGGCGCTCGGCTCGTCGACCACGAAGAGCGTGCCCTTGGCGGCGGAGCCGAGGGCGCGCGCCAGCTTGAGGCGCTGCGCCTCGCCGCCGGAGAGCGTCGAGAGCGGTTGTCCGAGCGGCAGGTACCCGAGGCCGACGCGCACCAGCGGCTTCAGCGTGTTCTCGATCACGTAGTCGCGATGCTCGGGCGGCGAGAACGCGGCGATCAGATCCTCGACGGTCATCGCGAGGACGTCGGCGACGGTCTTGCCCGCATGCCTCACCGAGAGCACGTCGGTGTTGAAGCGCTTGCCCTGACAGACCGGGCACAGGAGCATGACGTCGGCGAGGAACTGCATCTC
>JAYTZB010001177.1:0-1554 GCA_043742085.1 Polyangiaceae bacterium | reverse complement strand
GCCGTCGACCTGCCCGCAATCTGGGCGAAGCTCGGCGTACGGCTCGAGCGCGGCACCATCACCTACGACGACAAGGCGCCGCTCGCGGCGATCCGCCGCTCGATGACCGAGGCCCGAATGGCCGTAAAATAGGCATTCTCTCGATCGCTCGGCCTCGGCGCTCGCTCGCTGCGGCGCGATGCTGCGCGCCGGCTGCGCGGAGCCCGGGTAGAAGGGAGCGATGACCAAGCGGATCGTTGCGCAGCGCGTCGGGGTCTCGGCGTTCGTCGCTTGTGTGCTCGTCGCGTGCGGCGGAGAGCTCGGCGGCCTCGGAGGCGGCGGCTCTCTCCTGGGCAACCTCGCCTGCCCGGAGCTCCAGGGCGGCGCGATGAACGCGCAGTTCGACGCCGACGCGAGGGCCAACGCCACCATCCGTGCGTTCGTCACCGCGAGCGGCGATCTCGCGTCCGTCGCGGCGCGCGCCGAGGCCGAGGTGGGCGCCGCGTGCGAGCGCATGGGTCACGATCTCGGCGTACCTCCGGAGCAGATGGCCGCGCAGAACGGACAGAACCGCGTCGCCGCCGCGTGCAATGCCGTGTCGGCGCGCATCGACGGCATCATGCGCACGGGCGTCTCGGCGTCGCTCAAGGCGCAAGCGACGCCGCCGCAGTGTCAGGTC
Organism: Polyangiaceae bacterium; assembly: GCA_043742085.1. Classification (GTDB taxonomy): domain Bacteria; phylum Myxococcota_A; class Polyangia; order Polyangiales; family Polyangiaceae; genus Labilithrix. The sequence continues at coordinate 896 of JAYTZB010001177.1, read as the reverse complement.
AGTGGCAGCGTCGAGGCCGCGTGCAGCGGACAGTGCGCGGTCAGTGTCGATCCCGGCTACGTGAAGGCGCACTGCCAGCCCGGTCATCTCTACGGACGCTGCGAGGGCTCGTGCTCGGGTCAGTGCAACGGCGTTTGCAACGGCGAGTGCCAGGGCGAGTGCGCCGGGTCGGGGCAAGCGGGCGCTGGAGCGGCGACCGCGAATGGCCGCTGCGCCGGGCAATGCCGAGGCACCTGCCACGGCTCGTGCTCGGCCGACTGTCATGGCGGATGCACCGTCGACTTCAAGGAGCCGAAGTGCGACGTCCAGATCCAGGCCCCGAGCGCCGACGCGCGTTGCGCCGCGAGCTGCAAGGCGCATGCGGATCTGACCGCGCAGTGCACGCCGCCGCACGTCGACGTGCACGTGGCCGTGGAGACGGGCGACATGGGCAAGCTCGTCGCGACGCTGCGCGCGAACCTCCCCGCGCTCATCACGACGGAGGTCGCCTACGGCGCGCGCATCGGCGGCGACATCCAGACGCTCGTGCGCACCGGCGCGGAGCTACCGAGCGCGTTCGGTCAGATCAGCGCGCACGCCGGGGCATGCGTGGCGGCGGCGGCGAACGCGTGCGTGCAAGCGCAGGCGTCGATTCACGTGAGCGTGCAGGCGAGCGCCAGCATCAGCGGGAAGGTGGGCGCGCACGGCGGGTGAGGCTGAGGGGCGGGGGGCGGCCTGTGAGGGCGACCCGATCTGTGGGGTGTGGCGAGACGAGAAGAGACGAAAGGCTGGCAAGGGAAGGGGAGGGGAGGGCGCTGGCGGGGTAGTGAGCGCTGCACGTCGACGTGCGCGCGGGCGCTGTCGGTCGAGAGCCGCGCCTTCGGCTCACGCATCCTTCGTATGCGGATACGGAGAGG
>JAYTZB010001176.1:0-1752 GCA_043742085.1 Polyangiaceae bacterium | reverse complement strand
GCGAGGCCCCATGTTGCGGCGAACGCCAGCGACGCGAGCAGCGAGAAGACGACGAGCTGCAGGCGCCGGGAGCGACCGGTGTCCTCGGCGGGTATCGGGCGGCCGCAGGCAATGTCGATCAACGTGACGAGGGTTCCCATCTTCTTTTCGATCCTCCGGGCGGCGCTGGCGAGGAGCGCGGTGCCCATGATGGTTGTGGGCCCTCCGGATGGATGAGGCAGCGCGCGGCGATGAAACGTCAGCGCGAGCGATGTGAAAACGGCTTGAACCTACCCGACGGGGAGGACCACGCGGAACGTCGTCCCGCTCCCCACGCTCGAGCGCGCGCTCACCGAGCCGCCGTGCGCCTCGGCGACGGCCTTCACGAGGGCGAGGCCGAGCCCCGTTCCCTTCTGCCTCCGCGCCGAGGGCTCGGCGCTGCCGTTCGGCACGGCGCGCGTCGTGAAGAACCGCTCGAACATGCGCGGGAGGTCCTTCTCGGGAATGCCGGGTCCGGTGTCGCAGACCTCGAGGACCACTCGCTTCGCGTCGTCGGGATCGGGCTTCACGCTCACGCGCACCTCGCCGCCGCTCCCTGCGAACGATGCGGCGTTGTCGACGAGGTTCCGCACCACGGAGTCGAGACGCGGCTCGACGCCCACCACCACGAGCTCCGACTCGGCGACCACCTCGAACTTCACATCGGGGTGGCCTTGCTCGATGGCCCGGGTGATGCCGCGCGCCAGCGCCGCGAGATCGACCGAGCCGCGCGCCTCGTTGGGCATGCCGGCTTCGGCTCGCGCGAGCTCGAGGAACTGCGAGACCAGCGAATCGAGCCGCGTCGTGGAGTCGGCGAGGATCCTGGAGAGCCGCGCCGCGCGCTTCTCGTCGACGCCGCCGCCGTCGAGGGTCTCGGCGCACGTGCGGATGGCGGCGACCGGGTTCTTGAGCTCGTGCACGAGGTCGGCGATGAACTCCTCGTTCGCGCGCCGTCGTTCGTCGAGCGACCCGAGCAGGCCGTTGAAGGCGTCTGCGAGTTCGGCGACCTCGTCGCCAGGTGGCGGCGCGAGATCGGCGCGCGGATTCGCGCTGCGCGCCTTCTCGAGGACCCGCTCCCGAAGCCACTCGATGGGGTGGACCATGCGGCGTCCCATCCACCACGAGAAGCCGAGCGCGAACGGCAGCATGATCAGCGAGAGGCGAAGGAGCTGATAGCGAAGGTCGTAGAGCGCGCGCACGGCCCGACGCGAGGACTCCTGCACGTAGATGGCCTCGACGCCGTCGGCTCCCGCGACGGCGCGCGCCGCATGACACACCAGCAGCTTGCCGGCTGGCGAGGTCCGGCACCCGGTCTCGACGTCCGGGCTCACCGGCGGGGGCGGAGAGCCACGAAAGACCGGGAAATTCGAGGTGTGGCTCGCGCTCTCGGGCAGCGGAGGCCGCGGCGGAACCGGAGGCGGCTCGCCGTCGACGTGCCATTGCGTGAGCTTCACGATCTCGGCGCGCTTCTGCACCGGGCCCACCGTCTCGTCGAACTCACGCAGCGTCGGCGCGCCGTCGGGGCCGAAGAAGAGCGTGCCGACCTGGTGCACGACGTCCGTGCCTTGATCGCGATCGACGTCGAAGCGCTCGCTGCCGTCCTGACGGACGACGCGGATGCGCGACGTGTGCGCGGTCGCCACCTCGGCGAGCTTCTCCTCGGTATGCTGCGCGTCGAGGCCCTCGGCACGCGCGGCCGTCAGCACGCTCGCGGCATCGTGCGCCGTCTCACGC
>JAYTZB010001175.1:0-9735 GCA_043742085.1 Polyangiaceae bacterium | reverse complement strand
TCCATCCGGATCGACCAGGGCTGCGTGGGGCCGGGCACGTAACCCGCTCCCACCGTGATGTAGGGTTTACCGTCGGTGAAGCCCTTCCACAAGGTGAGCGCTTCGGTGAGCACGGCTTTGCCGTCCAGGGAAACGACGAGCGCGTACGAACCGGTGTCCTGGAGGCGCACGCTCACGCTCACGCGCGTCCACGCTCCCGTGGGCACGCGCGAGCCGAGGACGTGGTCGTTGTACGTCTTCATCGCTCCTTCGGACGACTCCTCGAGGGTGTCCGTCGCGTCGCCGAGCACCAACGACGCCGAGTACGTGAAGCCGCTATTCGCCGTGTCGTCCAGGCCGGCAGCGGCGATCAAGAACCCCTTCTGCGCGCGCTGGTCGATGCGAAGGTCGAACGCATACGTCAGCGACCTCTTGCGATCGGGGAAGTCGATGCGGCGATACGACTCCGCGGTCTGGCCCGCACCGAGCGCGTCCGTCATCGCGAACAGGGACGCTGGCGGCGACGTCGATGCGGCGACGTCGATGCCGTGCGCCGCGTTGCGCACCGCCGACAGCGTCCAGCGCGTCGCGCTCACCGGGTCGTCGAAATCCTCGCAGAAGGACGCATCGACCCGCGCGCAGAACGGCCCCGCATCGACGCCGGGCGCGACGTCGCCTCCCGTGTCGACCGACGAATCCAGGGCCGCGGCTTCCAGGCTCGCGGCGTCGAGCGCGGACGCCGGCTCGCTGAGCCCGTCGAGCGGCTCGAGGAGCGTGCACCCCGCGATCGCCGCGGCGATTGCGCCGCCGAGAGCGAACCACGAGCGATGGCGCAGGCGCACGCCTCGATCAGAGGCTACTTGCGCGGCCCGGGCAAGTCGGATGATAACCTCGCCGCATGAAGGTCCTGGTCGCGGACAAATTCGAGGATTCCGGTCGTCGTGGTCTCGCCGAGATCGGGTGCGATGTCGCCTACGAGCCGGACGTATCGGGCGACAGCCTCCTCGCGTCGGTGAAGAGCACGGGCGCCGACGTGCTCGTGGTGCGCTCCACGCAGGTGACGCGCCCGATGCTCGAGTCCGGCAACCTGCAGCTCGTGGTGCGCGCCGGCGCGGGCACGAACACCATCGACGTCGAAGCCGCCAGCGAGCGCGGGATCTGGGTGGCGAACTGCCCGGGCAAGAACGCCATCGCGGTCGCCGAGCTCGCGACCGGGCTCATGCTCGCGCTCGACCGGCACATCGCCGACGGCACCGCCGACCTGAAGAGCGGCAAGTGGAACAAGAAGCGCTACAGCGCGGCTCGCGGCCTCTTCGGGCGCACGCTCGGCGTGATCGGCGCGGGCACCATCGGCCTCGAGGTGATCAAGCGCGCACACGCGTTCGGTATGCACGTGATCGCCTGGGACAAGCACATGCCGGCCGCGAAGGCCGAGGAGCTGAACATCACGATGATGGCGAGCCCCACGGAGGTGGCGGCCGCCGCGGACATCCTCACCGTGCATCTCGCGCTCGTGCCGGAGACGCGTGGCCTCATCGGTGACGGTGTGTTCGCGTCCATGAAGCAAGGCACGATCTTCATCAACACCTCGCGCGCGGAGGTGGTCGATCAGGCTTCCCTCGAACGCGCCGTGAAGGAGCGCGGCATCCGCGCAGGGCTCGACGTCTTCGCCGAGGAGCCCTCCGGCGGCGTCGGCGACGTGGACGCCAGCATCTTCAAGTTGCCGGGCGTGATCGGGACGCACCACATCGGCGCCTCCACCGATCAGGCGCAGGAGGCGATCGCGGAGGAGACGGTACGCATCGTTCGCCTCTTCAAGGAGACGGGACGTCCTGCCAACGTCGTCAACCTCGCCAAGAAATCCCCGGCGACCCACCTGCTCGCCGTGCGTCACTACGATCGCGTCGGCGTGCTCGCCGCCGTCTTCGACTGCCTCAAGAAGGGCGGCATCAACGTGCAGGAGACCGAGAACATCGTGTTCGACGGCGCTCGCGCCGCGGTGGCCCGCATCCACGTCGATCGCGCGCCCTCGGGCGACGTCGTCGCGGCGCTCCGCGCGTGCACGCCCGACGTGATCGACGTATCGCTCGTCGCGCTGTAATCAGCGCGCGAACGGCGCTCAGCGCACCAGCAGCGTGACGTCGTCGAGGTCCGCGAGCGCGCGATGGCCGACGTCGCCCTGCGTGATGCCGGCGCTGAAGAGCACGTCGCCGTCGTAAAACGGCACCGAGAGATCGGTGGAGACCACGACGCCGGAGTCGTCGACCGAGGCCTCGATACGACCGTAGGGCGCGACCTTCGCGGGATTCACCTCGAAGCCGAGGTTCACGCGGTACCAGTGGTTCGCGTGCGCCTGCGCGATGCGCGTGCGCTTCGGCGTGCAACGCTCGGCGACGCAGTCTGCCGTGCTGCGCTGCTCGACGAAGACGCCTTCGGGCGCCATCGTCAGGCGAATGGTGACCGGGCCGTCGGCGGTGCGCAGCGTGAGCTCCGGTCCACCGAGGTACTGCGACGGCACCGACGAGACGCGGAACGCGAACGCGAGCACGCCCGACCAGTTGCCCTTCACGGTGCCCTTCTCCTGGAGGAGATACGCCGACGACGCATCGTCCGCGGTGAAGAGGCGGAGCGATCCGCGTCCGAGCGACGCCGAGTCCGTGATGTGCTCGACGGTCCCGCCTCCGGCGGTGAGCACGCTGCGCCAGTGATTCGCGAAGCCCTGCTCCTCGAAGTCCTCGCAGAACGCGCCGGCGCGGCACACGAAGCCGTTCGTCTGACCATTCGGTGCGGGAACCTCGACATCGCTGCCGACCGGACGCGTCTGCTGGCCCGCGGGCGCGGTGACGGCGGCGTGCGTATCGGAGGGCACGCCGGGGACGGCGCCGGGCGCCTCGACGAGCAGGCCCCCGATGGGCGCGGGATCGGTCGGCTCCGCATCCGCGGCGCAGCCGACGAGCGCGAGACAAGGGAGACAGGCGAGAGCGAAGAGGGCGCGCATTCCCTTCTTCGTACGGCGCGCCGAGGCGCTGGCTTCCTCCCCGAGCGCGAAATCGCGGGATGGGCCGTCGACGGTCGAAGACGAAGAATTACGGGCCGATGCGGAGCGGAGCATGGATCCTCGTACGGTGGTGGGCCGGCGGCGATTCACGAGGATCGTGAAGGCTAGGCTCATGGCGAATGGGCATAGAACGTGACGTCGTCGATCCGGGCGGTGGCGGGCGCCGCGTCGGCCACCGTGATGCCGGCGCGCGCCTCCGCGACGCCGTCGTAAGGCATGACGGTGAGCGGCAGGACGATGAGGCCGCCGTCGTCGACCGACACCTCGACGCGTCCGTACGGCGACGAGGTCGTGCCGTAGGTCTCGATCGCGACGACGAGACGACGCCACTCCCCGGGCTTCACGTCGCTCACGAGATCCGAGCGCGCCGTGCACGTCGAGCCGCCGCAAGACTCGGAGAGCTGATGGAGCGCGATGCCTTCGGGCTTCACGGAGAAGCCGACGTGCGTCGTCGCGCCGTTCGCGTCGACGACCGCGATCTCCGGACCGCCGAGCGCGGCCAGCGGCAGTGCATCGACGCGCAGCGAGAACGCGAGCGCGCCCACCCAGCTCGCGCCAACCGCCGCTCCTTGCCGCGTGAGGTAGGCGGTGCCACCTGCTGCCGACGTGCTCGCGCGCAGCGCATGCGCGCCCATCGACGACGACGGCCCCGGGAAGTCGACGATGCCAGCGCTGGCGACGGTGCTCGTCCAGCGCTTCGCCGGTGACGGCTCCTCGAAGTCGTCGCAGAAGGCGCCCGGCTTGCAGCTCGTGATCGCGAAGGGCGCGACGAGCCCGAAGTGGCTCGGGCCCTGGAACGCCGTGAGCGTGGTTGCAGCGCTCGCAGCGCTGCGGCCGAGCTCTGGAAGCTTCGGCAGCGGCGCTCCGGGATCGGACAGTGCGACGACCGGGCCCGAGCCGAGGTCGTCACCGGTCGCGGTCGATCCTGTAGCGCAGCCGCCGGCGAGCGAGGCGAGCATCAAGAAAAGAGCTCTCCTCATGGTCCCAACGTACGGGGGCTGCCCGCAAGGTGTCTTCATCCAACCAGGTGGCGCCACGAGATCGGGAGGACGGCGGACCACACCGGCATACTGGCGCGCAAGCCACGCGGCGCGCCACGCGCGTTCGCCACCGTTGCGCTCGCGCGCGCAGAAAGCCGCGTTACGATGAGCAGTGGCATGCCGACCGAGAAAGAAGACCGAGACGACGCCGCGAAGACGCGCGAGCTCATCGCCGAAAACATCCGTCGCGTCGAAGAGATGCTGCGGTTCCTTCCCCTCTCGGACGTGACCGTGGCCGACCTCAAAGCCAAGATCGGCCTCCTCCGCACCATCCTCCTCGAGCAGCGCGCTCCGGCGTTCGCGCTCGTCGGCCGCAGGGGCGCCGGAAAGTCATCCCTGGTCAACGCGCTCTTCGGAGCAAAGGTGGCGGAGGTAGGACACGTCAAGGCGCAGACGGGCCGCGGCAAGTGGTTCGAGCACAAGACCGAGCGTGGCTCCCTCTCCATCCTCGACACACGTGGCGTTCAGGAAGGATCGACGCCCGCCGAGAAGGACGCCTCGAAGGACGCCGTCGCGTCGATCGTGGTCGAGCTCAAGAAGAAGGTCCCCGACGTCATCCTGTTCCTCGTGAAGGCCTCGGAGGCGGACAGCGCGATCGACGCGGACCTCGATGCGCTCGAGCGCGTCTACGCGGAGATCGAACGAGAGCATCGGTTCCGGCCGCCGCTCGTCGCGATCGCCACGCACTGCGACGTGCTGGAGCCCAAGGCGACGCGGCTGCACAAGGCGAGCGAAGAACGGCACGACGACATCGAGGAGAAGCTCGCGCGCGTCAGCGAGGTCGAGCACCACCTCGAGACGAAGATCAAGGAGCGCACGAAGCTCGCGCCGCATCTCGTGTGGACGCGCGGGATCAGCACGTACATCTCGTTCGCAAAGGACGACACGGTCCGCGCCGACGATCGCTGGCGCATCGACGAGCTGGTAGGAACGCTGTTCAAGCACCTCCCCGACGCCGGGCGCGGGACGCTGGTCCGCATCGCGCGCGTTCGCGGCTTGCAGGAAGAGCTGGCGAGCAACCTGACGCGCGCCACCGCGGCCATCTGCGCCGGCGTCGCGGCGCTGCCCATTCCGCTCGCGGACGTGATCCCGATCACCACCCTGCAGGTGACGCTCATCGCGGGCATCGCGTGGCTCTCGGGTCGACCGCTCGACCGCAAGGCGGCGGCGGAGTTCCTCGCCGCGATGGGCGCCAACGTCGGCCTCGGCTTCGCGTTCCGCGAGGGCGCGCGCGCGCTCATCAAGTTCGTGTTCCCTGGCGCGGGCTCGATGGTGTCGGGCGCCGTCGCGTTCGCGGGCACGCTCGCCATCGGCGCGGCCGCGCGGAACTACTTCCTCCGCGGCACGTCGATCGAGGACGCGAAGAACGCGTTCGAGAGCACGAAGAAGACCGGCGAGAAGACCGGCGAGAAGACCGGCGCGAAGGAAGACGAAGCCGAGGCTTCGAAGCGCCGCGGCTGGGACATCAACTAGGACCGTTGCACTCTGCGGCGCCGTATTTTGCGGCACTTCGTGGGTCGTCATCGCGACCGCAGGGTCTCGATTTTGCACTTCGCCGCCCGCCATGGCGCAGACTCAAGCAGGCCTCGAGGTGCCCTTCTGGGCGTGGCTGGTCCTCGCAGGCGTGGTCGCCGCGAGCCTGGTGCTCGATCTCGTTGGCCATCGCGGCGATCGCGGTCAAGGACGGGCACGAGCGATCTACTGGAGCGCGGGGTGGATCAGCCTCGCGATCGCGTTCGGCGTCTGGGTCGCGCTCCAGCTCGGACGCGAAGCTGGTGAGGACTACTTCACCGCGTTCCTCGTCGAGAAGAGCCTCAGCGTGGACAACCTCTTCGTCTTCCTCGTCATCTTCCGGCGGCTCAAGATCCCGGAGCACGAGCAGCATAGAGTGCTCCAGTGGGGCATCATTGGCGCGTTCGTCACGCGCGGCATCTTCATCGCGTCGGGCGCCGCGGTGCTCTCGGCGTTTCACGGCATCGTCTACGTGCTCGGCGCGTTCCTCATTTTCACGGGAATAAAAACGGCGCGCGAGAAGCCGGACCTCGACGCGCACGGCGACGGCAAGGTCCTGTCGTTCCTCCGCCGCCACATCCCGTTCACGCAGGATCTCCACGGCCACCGCTTCCTCGTCGTCGAGGCGGGACGGCGAGTGGCGACGCCGCTGCTGCTCGCGCTCGTGGTGATCGAGGTGTCCGACGTCCTCTTCGCCGTCGACTCCATCCCCGCGGTGTTCTCCATCAGCGAGGAGCCGTTCATCGTCTACAGCTCCAACGTGTTCGCCATGCTCGGATTGCGCGCGCTCTACCTGGTGCTCGCCGACCTCCTCGCGGACCTGAAGTACCTGCGCTACGGCCTCGGCGCGATCCTCTGCTTCGCCGGGCTCAAGATGCTCACGTCGGGCGTCCTCCATATCCCGCACTTCGTGTCGCTGCTCGCGACCGTGCTCATCCTCGTCGCTTCCATCGTGCCGAGCGTGATCGCCAAGCGGCGATCGGACCGGCTTCGAGTCGAGCCGCTCAGCGTCCGCTGATGCGGGCGCCGAGCGCGGTGACGGCCTCGTGGCCCCGCGCCAGGGCGCGCGTCCAGAGCTCGCCGCTCGTCTCGCCGGCATGCCCCGCCCGCGCGAGCTCCGCGCAGATGGCGGTCGCGAACGCGTCGCCCCCGTCGAGAGCTTCGGCGGGCGCGCGGACCACCTCGCCGAACGGGCCCGTCGCGATGGCGGAGCCGGCGCCGTCGCTCAGTGCGAGGACCGCATCCTTCCGCAGCGCTGCGCGCATCGCGGCCGCGTCCATGTTCAGCCCGAAGAGATCCGCTGCGCTCGACCAGACGACGTCCGCCTCGCGCAGGATCATCAGGATCGCGCGCGCGTCGCGGCCCTTCCACAGATCCCAGCGTGCGTTCACGTCGACCACGACGACGGCTCCGGAGCGCCGGCCCGCGCGCGCCGCCTTGCAGAGCGCCGCGCCGTGCGAGACCACCGGCGACATCCCGGAGAGCAGGAGCACCTGCGAGGTCCACCCCTCGGGGATGGCGATTGGACGCTCCACATCGTCGACCGCCACCATCTGGCGCGCGCCACCGCGCACGAACAGGATCCCGCTGCTCGGCTGCGCGAGCGCGACGCCTCCGACGTCCACCCCTTCCCCTGCGATGCGCTCCTTCAGCCCGCGGCCGAGCGCATCGTCGGAGAGCACCGTCGAGAGCCCGACGCGCAGCCCCTGGCGAGCGAGCGACAGCGCCGCGCTCACCGCGCCTCCGCCGAGACGGAAGCGGAGCGAGGGATCCGGTACGCTCGCGCCGTCCGGCGCCAGGCTCACGAGCGCCTCGCCTGCGCAGATCACGTCGAAGGCGCGGCCGCGGGAGTCTGAGAGGACGACGCGCGATGCGCTTGGCATTCCGGAAGTGTAGGCCCCTCGGCCGCCGCGCGCTCGCCACCCGATGGATTCGAGTGACTTTCTTTCGGGCCCGCGCTCTGCTCGGCGCGGCATGCGTAGTCGCTCTTCGCTCGTTGCGTTCGCCACGTTCTTCGCGATCGTCATGCTCGTCGCGCTCCTCGGCGCTGGCTGCGGTCAGGACGACGACCCCGACGGCGCGCGTGCGCTGTGGACCAAGATCAATGCCGGTCCCGGCTTTCGCACGTGGCAGCGCGCGCCCGGATACGGCACGCGGAAGCCCAGCTTCACGGCGCACGCGAGCGCGGTGGAGATCTTCGTGAGCGCCGAGGTCGAGGGCGCGCTCACCACGCCTCAGGCGCCGCCGCTCGCTACGTGGCCCGTCGGCTCCGTCATCGTGAAGGAAGGATTCAGCAGCGTCACCGGCGGCTCGCGCAGGCTGGTCGCCGCCATGGAGAAGCGCGCCGACGGGTGGTTCTGGGCCGAGTACGACGACGCCGGCGAGTCGAAGTTCTCCGGCCGCCCGAGCGTGTGCATCGATTGCCATGACAATCGGAAGAGCTACTCCGACTGGGTGTACAGCTTCGAGCTGCCGCGCTAGACGAGACCCCCGATGCGCGACGCGACGGACGGGCCCGGTCACGAGGGACAGCACTACGATCCGCGATCGGCTCCCGCGCTCTCGGCGCGCCTCGAGGCCGCGCTCCTTCGCGAGGTGGCCGAGCAGTATCGCCACCTGGGGCTCGCGTACTTCAAGGGCGCCCTTCAGATCCCGCAGTTCGAGCTGGTCGTGTCGCGCGCGCGGCTCGGACGATGGATCCCGGACACGCGCACCATCGAGCTCTCGCGTCCGCTCGTGCTCGAGCAGCCGTGGGGCGTCGTCGTCGAGGTGCTGAAGCACGAGATGGCGCACCAGTACGTCGGCGAGATCCTCGGCGAGACCGGGGAGAGCGCGCACGGGCCGCGGTTCCGTGCAGTATGCACGAAGCTCGGGATCGACGCCGCCGCCGCCGGCATGCCCGTCCCGAGCCCCGGAGCGGTGCGTGCCGAGCACGGCAAGGTCGGCGAGCGCATCGCGCGCCTCCTCGCGCTCGCGGAGAGCCCCAACGTCCACGAGGCCGAGGCCGCGATGGCCGCCGCGCAGCGCCTCCTCCTCAAGCACAACATCGAGCTCCGGCAGACGCGCGCCGCCTACGGCTACGCGTGGAAGCACCTCGGCGAGCCCACTGGCCGCACCACCGAGGCCGAGCGCGTCCTCTCGCTGATCCTCGGCAAGCACTTCTTCGTCGAGGCCATCTGGGTGCCCGTCTACCGCCCTGCGCTGGGCAAGCGCGGGAGCGTCCTCGAGATCTGCGGCTCGCCGGAGAACGTCGAGATCGCCGAGTACGTGCACGGCTACCTCGTGCAGACCGCAGCGCGGCTGTGGATGGAGCACAAGGTCGAGCAAGGCATCTTCAGCAATCGGGAGCGGCGCACGTTCCTCGCCGGCGTGATGAGCGGCATGAGCGAGAAGCTCGCGCGCGAAGCCAAGAAGAGCGCGAGCGCGGGCCTCGTGTGGGTCGCGGACGGCGACCTCGACGGCTACTTCCGCAGCCGACATCCGCACGTGCGCCACGTTCGCTACGCCGGACAGCGGCGCACCGACGCCTACGCGCACGGCCGCGAGGCCGGCCAGAAGATCGTGATCCACAAGGGCGTGAAGGGCAGCGCCACCGATCGCGGGCTGCTCCTCGGCCCGCGTCGGTAGGAGTCGATCAGCGGCGTTGTCGCGTGCCCGGCCAAGGGGGCGCGCTACCATCGCACGCATGACGTGGACGCTGTTCGACACGCCGATCGGCGCGTGTGGTGTCGCATGGAGCGATGCCGGCCTCACCTGGCTGCAGCTCCCCGAGGAGGACACCCGCGCGACGCGCGCGCGCCTCCTCGCGAAGATGCCCGACGCAGGCGCGATGGCGAGCACGAAGCTGACCCCGCCGTGGGTCAAGGATGCGATGGCGCGCGTGCGCGAGCATCTCGGCGGCAAGCCGCAGGACCTCACGCGAGTGCCGCTCGACCTCTCGCGACTCACGCCATTCACCGCTAAGATCCTCCGTGCCGCGCAGGCCGTGCCCGCGGGACGCACCGCGACCTACGGCGAGCTCGCGGGCCTTGCCGGCTCGCCGGGCGCGTCGCGCGCGGTGGGACGCGCGATGGCGACCAACCCGTTCCCGGTGATCGTCCCCTGCCATCGTGTGGTAGCCGCGGGCGGCCGCGCCGGCGGCTTCTC